>JAHISY010000128.1 GCA_018817365.1 Patescibacteria group bacterium
AATCCTTCCAATTTCATAACCCGCGAAATTCCCGCGAGATCTTTTTTAATTTCAATTTCCGCATTTGGGAAAATTTTTTTCGCGACCTCCCGCAATTTCCTCGTCTGCCGCCCTCCGCCGAATTCAAGCAAAACAAAATCTGGCTTTTCCACGAGATTTGAAATTTGCGCGAGCAGCTTTCGAATCAAATCAAGACCGTCCGCGCCGCCGAAAAGCGCGAGTCGCGGCTCGAATTTTTTTACGCCCGCGTCCACCGCTTTTGAATTTTCGGCAATGTACGGCAAGTTCGCGGCGATGATTTCGAATTTACGCGACGGGATTTTTTCGAACAAATCCGAGCAAAAAAATTTCACCGCCGCTCTATTTTTTTTCGAATTTTTCCGCGCGACTGCGAGAGCAGCTGCCGAAACATCGCTCGCGGAAACTTCGCATTTCGGCAGATTTTTTTTCACCGCAATCGCGATGCAGCCGCTTCCGCAGCCGACATCGAGCAAACTTCGCGGTTGCAATTTCAGAATTTCTTCGACGAGCAGCTCGGTTTCCGGTCGCGGGACGAGGACGGCGGAATTCACGAAAAAGTCGAGTCCAAAAAATTCTTTCGAATTCGTGAGCGCGGCGACAGAAATTCCCGCCGCTCGTTTTTTTTCAAGCGCGCGAAACTCAGATAATTTTTTTCCCGAAATTATTTCATTCGGACGCGTGAAAATCCACTCCTTCGATTTGTTTAAAATGTGCGACAGCAAAACTTCCGCGTCGAGGCAGGGGAGAAGGGAGCGATCGAGAATTTCGGAAATCCGCAATTTACTCGTAATATTTTTTCCGCTCATTTTCCGCGCGATGCTTTTCGCGAATCACCGCCGCACGTCTCTTTTTCAACGGAGAAACTCGGTCAGCGAGGAAGCGCGAGTTGCGCGATTGCTTCACGAAACGCGTGGATTTGCGATTGAAGCGGGTGAGCAGCTGATCCGAACTCTCATCTCGTTTGCGCTGAACTTTGACAGTCATTTGAAAATTTAAATGTTTCGAAGTTGTACCATGGTATTGCGGAGTGGGATTTTAGAGCAGGCTTTTTGAAAAAGCAAAATTAATTACAGTTTCAAACTGATAATTGAAAACTAATGAAGCCCAAGTAAGCAGTAAGCCGAGTTCTGTCGTGGACAATCATTTATCTTCGCGGTGGGCAGATCGGAGGCTGTGCTCGCCTGATTCCGAATGCCAATCCCACCTTGCAGCCGAGAGGGTTTACCGCGCATCCCGATCACTCGGGAGCGAAGAGCGTAGCTCGATTCCAGAATTCGAACATCGCTCAACTTTTCACCTTTTGCTCCACCGAGGCGGAGCTAGAGTAGTCTCTGTGGCACTTTCCCTATCCTCGCGGACGGTAGCCGTTAGCTACTCTCGTTGGCACGTGCTGCTCGGACTTTCCTCCCTCCGAATCCCGAAGAATTCAAAGAGCGATTGCCTTGCTTGCTTGGGCGACAGTTATTTTGCCAGATTTGGATTTTATTTTCAAGTATAGATTAACGTTTCATTTTTCTTTCGTTCGGACTTTCGGAAAATTCCAAAAAGCACAAAAAGCAGCGGAATTCCGAGAATGTTATTCCAACGAATGATATTTTTTGTTTGAGCAGAAATTTCTCGAAGTGGTCGATCACTCATCGCACTGGATCAGGAGATTTTTGGTTTGAAAAAATAATTTAACCCCAAAGTTGCTCCGCTCAAAACCTCTCTACTCTTCTGTTAAAAAACTCCCTGCTGTCCTCGAAAAACGCCTAGCTCTGCTAATTCCGCTCGTATAAAACCTGACCCCTGCTCTGCTATCCACTTCCGTTTAACAACCGCCTTCTTCGCCGCCCCCTTGGCAGGGGGCTTTTCGTCTCTTGCTCCCTTGATAAGGGGAGATGCTCGCAGGGCAGAGGGGTTAGTTTCTAGCAGCACAATTATGGAATCCGCCGTGACGGACAGGAACCTCCAAATATTTTCTCAAATCGTTTTTCTCCTGAGCCATCGCATTCAAGCGAGTTGGAATTAATCATCTCTGGCTGTAAATGAATTAAAATAAACAGGTGAAAAAAACGGCGTGGCTTTCTCGAAAATTGCCGGACAAAAAAGTGGAGTGTCTCGCCTGCCATCACCGCTGCAAGATTGCCGAAGGCAAAACCGGAATCTGCGGGGTGCGCGCGAACGAGGGCGGAGAGCTGAAACTTCTTGTTTTCGGACGCGCCGCGAGCGCGAATGTCGATCCGATCGAGAAGAAACCGCTCTTTCATTTTTTGCCCGGCACGCAAATTTTTTCTTTTGGAACGGTTGGTTGCAACTTTCGTTGCAGCTTTTGCCAAAATTTCGAAATCTCACAATTTTCAAAATCACACTCACGCGCGGAAATTGAGAAATTCGGCGTCAATCTTCCTCCTGAAAAAATCGTGGAAATTTGCGTTCGCGAAAAGATTTCCGCGATTGCGTACACTTACAACGAACCCGCCGTTTTTTTTGAATACGCGTTCGCGACTGCGAAACTCGCGCACGAAAAAGGGATTCGGAATGTTTTCGTCACGAGCGGATTCGAATCGCGCGAGGCGCTGGAAAAAATTCATCCCTTGCTCGACGCGGTGAATGTTGACCTCAAAAGTTTTCGCGACGATTTTTACATCAAAATCTGCGGGGGGAGGCTGCAGCCCGTACTCGAAAATATTCGCTGGCTGCACGCGAACAAAATTTGGCTGGAAGTCACGACGCTCGTGATCCCTCGCGGAAATGATTCGGAAAATGAACTGCGGGAGATTGCAGAATTTATTGCCGGCATCGACCCTGAAATTCCGTGGCACATCTCTCGCTATTTCCCTTGTTTTCAAATGCGAAATCCGCCGACCCCGATTGCCACTCTCGAAAAAGCTGCGGAGATCGGCAAGCAGGCAGGTTTAAAAAATATTTATGTTGGAAACATTTCGCACAGTAATTTTGAAAACACGATTTGTCCGAAATGCGGAGAAGTCGTGATTCGGCGGAGCGGCTATTTCACAGAGAATTTTTTGGCGGGAGATCGTTGCAAAAATTGCGGCGGGGAAATTGCAGGAGTTTTTGAAAAAGTTTAATTTAGGTTTGAAATCTTTGACCTAAAATCCAAATGATTCGAAAAACAGCAGTCGCCGGAACTTTTTATCCCGCTGATTCGGAGGAATTAAAAAAAATGGTGGATGGATTTCTTGCGACGGCGGAAGATTCCAAATTTAAAAATTTGCGGGGAATAATCGCTCCGCATGCGGGGTATATTTTTTCCGGAAAAACTGCAGGGACGGGTTTTCGACAGTTTGCGAGTTTGCCGAAAAAACCGCGGCGAGTTTTTATTCTTGCGCCGGCGCATTTTTCGGCAGTCGGAGTTTCGGTCGGCGATTTCGAATTTTACGAAACTCCACTTGGAAAAGTGGAAGTCGATCGCGAAATTTGCGGGGAGCTGCTGCAGAGTCCGGAGTTTGAATTCGTGCCGGAAGCGCACGCACACGAACATTCGATCGAAGTGCAGCTGCCGTTTTTGATTCGGAGTCTGCCGAATTTCAAAATCGTGCCGATTTTGTGCGGAGATATTTCTCCGAAAATTCTCGCAAGCGCGCTCGAAAAATATTTCACGGCGGAAGAAAATCTTTTTGTGATTTCGAGCGATCTCTCTCATTTTTTTCCGCTGGAAATTGCGCAGCAAAAAGATTCAAAAACTCTCGGAATCATCACTTTACTTGATTTCGAAAACGCAGGAGAAATCGATGCGTGCGGAAAAATTCCGATTCTCACTGCGATGCAGCTTGCCAAAAAAATCAGACTTCTCGATTATTCAACTTCAGCGGAAGCGAGCGGGGATTCCGAAAGTGTGGTCGGATACGCTTCTCTCGCGATTTTTTAATTTTCAAAAATGCTTTCGAAAGGTTCCCGGAAGAAATTACTCGAAATCGCGCGCCGATCGATTGCAGCACAGCTCGAAAATCGCAGATTCGAAATGGGAAAAATTGCGGAAGAACTTAAAAAAATTCGGGCGACTTTCGTGACGCTCACAAAAAACAAGGAGTTGCGCGGCTGCATCGGTTCTCTCGAAGCTCGCCAAACTCTAGTCGAAGACGTGAGACAGAATGCGATTACGGCTGCTTTCGGCGATCCGCGTTTTCCGCCTCTCTCGTCAAGAGAGTTCGCGGAAATCAAAATTGAAATTTCGATTCTCACTCCGCCGCGGGATTTGGAATATTCGAACGCGGCGGATTTGCTTGCGAAATTACGGGCGGGAAAGGATGGGGTGATTCTTTCGAGCGGCTGGAATTCGGCGACTTTTCTCCCGCAAGTTTGGAAGGAATTGCAGAGAAAAGAGGAATTTCTCGGAAGTTTATGTGTGAAAGCGGGGTTGCCGTTCAACGCGTGGAGATCGGGAAAATTAAAAATCCAAATTTACGAAGCGGAAAAATTTGGAGAAAGATTAGGGAAAAGAATTAGGGAGAAATTTGCTCAATTTTAATTTTATTAATCAACACTAATTCTTAATCTTAATTCCTGTCCCTAATTCTAATTTGCGAAGCAAATTTTCTGGTCGGGGTAGCCGGACTTGAACCGACGACCTCACGCCCCCCAGGCGTGCGCGCTACCAACTGCGCCATACCCCGATATTTAGAGATTGGAATTTGAAATTTGATATTGGAAGTGAGTATTTTTCCACTTTCCACTTTCCAATGTTCAACTTCCATTTTGGTCGGGGTGGCGGGACTTGAACCCACGACCTCGTCGTCCCGAACGACGCGCGCTACCAACTGCGCTACACCCCGAATTTAGAAGTTTAAAATTAGATATTGGATTTTTGACCGAAGCATTTTAGCCTAGTAACAATTCAAAAAACATTTTTAATAATCTAGATAACTCGAACACTCCTAACATTTATTTTACCGGCGCAGCCGTGTGAGTTCTTTCTGAAAACTCGCGACATCTTTAAATTCACGGTAAACGGAGGCGTAGCGAATGTACGCCACATCATCAAGCTGCTTGAGGCATCGCATCACGAGATTACCGATTTTGCGCGAGTCAACTTCTTTCTCTCCCCGCAATTCTTCTTCAATCGCATTCAAAATCGTGTCAACTTGGTCTTTCCTCACCGGTCTTTTTTGGCAAGCTACCCACAACGATTTTTCTAATTTTTCGCGGTTGAAAGGCTCGCGCGTACCATCTTTTTTTACCACCACGAAACTCGCCGCATCTACTCGCTCGTACGTCGTGAAACGAAATTTGCATTTGTTGCATTCCCGCCGCCGCCGAATCGCGTTGCCATTCTCAGTTTCGCGAGAATCAATCACGCTGGTATCCGCGGCTCCGCATTTTTGACAGTACATAAAATTTTAAATTTTAAGTTTCAAATTCTTGTCCGCCGTAGTTCGCCGCGGCGGACGGAGGAGGATTCAAACAATTTTCAATTTTGAAATTTCTATCTAGAAATTTACCCAAAATCTTGGGGTTTGGGAAGGGGAGGAGCGGATTAATTTTCAATTTCAAAGTAAAACTTCTTTCTCGGAAAGAAAATCGAACGAAAGGGCAATCTGATTACAGGGAATAAATCGCTTGCTGAAAATCGATTAAGCCTAGCGGAAGTTCGCGAGAGATCGATAATCTCTCGTGATTACCATTTTTTTCGGTGGAATCTTGGGAAATATCTCGTTGTTTTTATAAAAGAGAAATTAATTTAGAATCTTCGCGATGGTTGGAAAACTTTTTCTCGTTGTCGGTCCGAGCGGCGTGGGCAAGGGCACGCTCGTGAATCGGTTGCGCGAGCGGCATCCCGAATTTTATTTTTCGCCGTCGGCAACTACGCGTATCCCGCGAAAAGGCGAGAAGGAAGGAAGGCAATATCATTTTTTTTCAGAGGAAGAATTCGCAAAAATGGAGAGTGCGGGTAAATTCCTCGAAACCGCCACTGTCCACGAAACCGAAAAATATGGCATTCTGCGCGAACCGATTTTACGCGCTATTCAAAACGGGAAGGTGGTGATTCGCGAAGTGGACATTCAGGGTCTTCGAAAAATTCACGAAAATTTTAAAAAAGAAAAGTTCGCGGCAATTTTTATTTTGCCACCGGATTTCGTAACACTCGAAAAAAGAATTTTGAAGAGACAGCCAAAAATTTCGGAAACGGAATTGGCTCGAAGATTAAAAAGCGCGGCGGAAGAAATTGCGCAAAAAAATCTTGCTGATTTCGAAGTGGTTTCCGGTGAAGGGAAGATCGAAAAAATGGTGGCGGAAGTCGAAAACTTCATCGCGCGCGAAACCGAAATTAACTGAGGATAACCTCACGGCTAGTGAGATAACGGTGCGTGGCGATGAAACTCGCGAATGTGCCAATCACGATTGCGGCGATGATTTGCCAGCTCAAAATCAAACCGAAACCGCTGCTGAAATTTTCAATGGTGGTGGCGAGTATTTCTCCAAAACTGCCGTATGGTCCGCCACTGAAAATCGCGGGATTGAATCTAGAAAGTCCGAGAAAGAAGATTCCCGCACCGATGAGGCTCGCAGCGAATCCGAAGAAAACGCCCTCCAAAATGAAAGGGAGGCGAATGAATTGCTTCGTCGCGCCGACGAGTCGCATGATTCCGATTTCCATTCCGCGCAAAAAAATCGCAAGGCGGAGGACGGCGACAATTATCAGAATCGCGAGCGCGGAAAAGATAAGCGTGGCCACGAAACTGATTTTCGAAAGCGTGCGGTCGAGCGCGATGATTTTATCAGCCGTCTGAATCGCGAGCTTCCCCGTCGCCGGCGTGTCGAGATTGAAAAGCCCGCCGTACCGGCTACTGTCGAGAAATTTGATAATTTCCTCGTGGAGCTCGGCATCTGCGGAAATCACGAGCGTGGCGGGGAGCGGCGATTCTTGCGTGTTTGCTTGCAGCCATGCGGAGAGTTGACGGTTTGTTTTTCCGAAATTTTTCACAAAATTCACGAAGGCCTGCTCGCTCGAAATAAAACTCACCTCGCGGATCTCAGGAAAAGTTTCGCGCAAATCGGATTCGATCGCGCTCGCTTGAAACTCGCTTGCCGGTTTCACAAAATTCAACGCAAGATCAAGTCGCGAATTCACGAGATTAAGCGTGGTTTTTTGGAATGCGTTTGCAAAAAGAATTCCGTTAAAAAGCATGAAAAGCAACGTGATCACCAGCACCGCCACCGCACTCGTGAGTCCGTTGCGGTAGATGTTTTGAGCAGTCATCCGGAGAATGCGGAGAAGGAGGATCATTGGTGCTGAGTGCTAGAATTTTTTAAGAGAAAAGGTTAGTGCTTCTAATTGGTTCCCAAATTTTCAATTCTCAATTTACTAATTTTCAAACAATTTTTAATGTATTAATTTTTCAATTATCCAAACTGCTTAAAAAGTTAGTTTAAAAAAATTAAATTATTTAGCCATTGGAAATTGTTAGCGAATTTTTTTATTAATTAGTGAGGATTTAAACACACTGGGCTGGAAAGATTTTAGCCGAATTATTCGTGGAGCAAGATTGCGTTTTTTTAGATTTGTTTTTAATTCGGTAATCGAAAAAGTTTTTTGATCGAATCCGAGACAAATTACATCTGGTCGAATTTTCACAATCGGTTTCAAAAAATCTTTTTTGTCTCCCAACATTGCTTGAAAAACTTTCGAACTTTGCGCGACGGTCGCAAGTCGACTCCGTTCGGGAAATTGTGGTCGCCGATTTTTGATTTTCACGACATTCACATCGCGCGCGAGGACAACAAAAAGCTTGCCGAATTTTGCGGACTGATCGAAAAAATTTAAATGTCCAAGATGCAATCTATCGAAAGTTCCGAAAACCATCACTCGCTTGATTCGCTTCGCTCGCTTAGGGTGTATCGGCTTCTTCATCCCACGAATTTTCCGCGAGAAAGAAGAGAAATTCAAGTTTTAGCAACTCCTTCAACTTGCTTTCGTGTCGGCTCTCGAACTTTTTTAGCTTCGGCAAGCGCATTTTTCCACGCTTCTCGCGAGAGGGTTGCTGCTTCATCTTTGGAATTCCAAACATCGTGCATTTTAAAAGCTTAAAAAATAAATTTGAGTGAAATTTTCTGCTTCTCATTTTTGGAATGCAAATTTTCTGGAAACAAAAATTATCCGCTCCTAATTAAGAATCAACGGATTTTTAGTTTGAGAAAATATTTTATCCCCCAGATCATCTTCGCTCAAACCAACTATTCTCCACCTTTCATTCAACCCTCAGGGTCGGTAGACAGAAATGATTCTTGTAGTTCCACCACCCGCCGGGTGAATGTCTGAACCACTGAAAACACTGATTCCACATGAATTTCACTGAACACTGATGACCACTGAATGTTTTTATTCAAACTCAGTGAAAATTCAGTGTTCACGTGTATTCAGCCTGTCCTCCGTCTTGTCCTCCGAAGTCGGAACGAAGGAGGAAGCCGAGAGGCGAAGGACGGGTGCTTTCATGTGTGGTTCAGTGGTTCAGACAAAGAGGGAAGGCGAAGCAGGAGCTTGAAAAATTGAAGCAGGAGTTTGTTAATTTGAAGGAGGGAAGTAGAGACGGAGATTTGAAACGACGAAGCAGGAGTTTGAAAAACTGGAGGCGGATAGCAGACCTGCCGGATACTTTCTTTCCGGGGTGGAGAGAATTTGGAGATAAACAAATTGTTTTTCCGTTGATCGCTGATCACTCCGCGAATGCGGGATGAGGGGGGGGAAGTTAACCTACCACTTAAGTGGTAGGTTAACAGAGAGATTTTTGGAACTTGCCGAATGGGCGGGTAAAATGCGGCGCATGCAAATCACAAAAGATTTAATTCGACACATTGCGAAACTGGCAAGAATTAATTTAACTGAAGCGGAGAGCAAAAAATTCACAAAGCAGATGGGAGCGATCGTCGGTTTTATCGAAAAACTGAATTCGGTCGACACCGCCGGAATTCCGGAAACAAATCAGGTCAACGGGATGGAAAATGTTTTACGGGAGGATGAGATTGAGAATTTTCCGAAGATGTCGGAGCTGATTGCGTGCTCGCATCATCCGATTGAAAACAATCAAATTAAAGTAAAAAAGTCTATTGGTTAGCAGTGGACAGTTTGCAGTTTGAAGTTTTTTTTTAAAAAAATGGGAATCACTGAACTCAATCTCGTTGAAACTAAAAAGCTTTTCGAAGAAAAGAAAGTTTCTCCGCAAGAAGTTGTGGAAGCTTATTTGAGCAGAATTAAAAAAATTGATCCAAAAATAGAGAGTTATTTATTTGTGAATGAAGGGGCGACAGCTGATGTCCAACATCCAACATCCAACATCCAATCTCCATTATTTGGGATTCCGATTGCTCACAAAGATGTTTTTTGTACCGCGGGAATGCCGACTACCGCGGCGAGCAAAATTCTCGCGGATTATCATCCACCTTTTGATGCGACCTCGGTTGCGAAATTAAAAGCGGTCGGCGCGGTCAATCTTGGAAAATTAAACACCGACGAATTCACAATGGGCGCTTCGACCGAGACTTCCGCCTTCCAAAAAACGCGGAATCCGTGGGATTTAGAGCGAGTCCCGGGCGGTTCGAGCGGGGGATCGGCGGCAGCTGTCGCGGCAGATCTTTGTGTTTTTGCGACGGCGACCGATACCGGCGGATCGATTCGTCAGCCTGCGAGTTTCTGCGGAGTGACGGGATTGAAGCCAACATACGGACGCATTTCACGCTACGGAGTGATTTCGATGGCATCGAGTCTCGATACGATTGGAGTGATTACCAAGACCGTTGCCGATGCTGCGATCGCGCTCGAAATTCTGGCTGGTCAGGATTCGCGCGATGCGACGACGGGGGACGCGCTAGTTGAAAAATATTCCGAAAATTTGCGAACGGAATTAAAAGGCTTGAAAATCGGGATTCCAAAAGAATATTTCGTCGAGGGACTCGATTCGAAAGTTGAAAAAGTGATTCGGGAGGGGATTGCTCAGCTGAAAAAACTCGGTGCGGAAATTTCCGAAATCTCGCTCCCGCACACCGAATTCGCCGTGCCGACTTATTATGTCATCGCGAGCTCCGAAATCTCGACAAACATGGCGCGTTTCGATGGCGTGCGTTACGGTCCGACCGTCGCGAACGAAGAAGTCGAAAATTTAATTGAAATGTATTTCGAAAACCGCACGCGCGGTTTCGGCGACGAGGTAAAGCGGCGAATCATGCTTGGCACGTTTGCGCTCTCTGCCGGTTATGCCGACAAATTTTACAAAAAAGCGCTTCAAGTTCGGACGTTTATCAAGCGCGATTTTGATGAGACTTTCAAAAAAGTTGATTTCATCGCGACACCGACCGCGCCGACAACCGCCTTCAAAATTGGCGAAAAAATCGACGATCCGATTCAAATGTATCTCGCCGACATTTTCACCGCTCCTGCTTCGCTCGCGGGGGTGCCGGGGATTTCGATTCCCGCGGGTTTCGCGGAAGGGTTGCCCGTTGGGTTGCAGCTGCTCGCGCCGCAATTCGCTGAATCTAAACTTCTCGCAGTGGCGCACGCGTTTCAGATTTCAACGGGGCATCATTTAAAAAAACCTACATTTAATTTATAAACTTGAAAACAATGAAAGACTTTGACAAATGGAATTCATTAAAAAAGCAAACTGACTTATGCGAAAAATATGTTTTTTTTAAAGAAAGAGATATTTTTTGGGTTCGCCACGGCGAGAACATAGGTTTTGAACAAAACGGAAAGGGTGAATATTTTTTGAGACCAGCGATTATTTTGAAAAAGTTTAATCGAAATATTTTTTGGGGTGTTCCGTTGACGACAGCTGAGAAAATAAATAAAAAATATTACTTCGAATTTACCTCGAGTCGTGGCGAAAAAAGTTTAGCAATTCTTTCTCAAGTTCGGCTTTTTGATGCCAAAAGATTGAGCCAAAAAATTGGCATGGTAAACCAAACAGATTTTAATAGTTTAAAAACTAGACTTGCTGAAATCTTAGATTTGGCAAATTTAAAGCAGCCTCCGATGGAGGCTGCGATCCCGAAGGAATTTGTACGATAATTATAAGGAAATTTTTTCTAAAAATCAACTTTTTTACCAAATATTTTATCATTTTGAAACCCATTAAATTCATCGCGGAAGTTATCGGGCATCGCGATCTCGCCCCCGACATTTTCGAAAAAACTTTCCGCCTCGTCGAGCCGCAGGAACTGGAATATTCTGCCGGGAATTATACCTCCGTTCGTGTTGCCGATGGGAAGCAGCCGCCGGTTTTTCGCGCGTACACTTTTGCGAGTTGCGGGAATGATCCGACGACTTTCAAATTTTGCGTGAAACTTTTTCGAACGGATTCCGGCGAGGAAGGGCGGGGGAGCGGATATCTCAAAAATTTGAAAATCGGCGCGCGCGCGGAATTTTTCGGACCGGCAGGAGAAGGCAGCTTCGTTCCGCGCGGCAAAAATTCGGAGCCGCTTTTTCTGCTCGGAACCGGAACTGGTATCGCACCATTGAAAGCCGTCGCGGAAAAATTAACTTGCGAGAAGTCGCCGCGACAAATTCACCTTTTTTTTGGGGTGAGCTATCCCGAAGATATTTTTTATATTGCCGAATTCGAAAAAATCAAAAAATCAAATCCAAATTTTAATTTTTGTGTTGCTGTTTCGCGACCGCCGGAAGGATTCGCTGGCATCACTGGTCGGTTGCCAGCTGTGCTCGAGGGTTCGAAAATTCCTAAAAATGTGGAGGCGCTGGTTTGCGGGAGCGAGGCTTCGGTCGCGGGCATTAAAAATAAACTCCTCGAACTCGGCGTTCCGCCAAATCGAATCGACGCGGAGGGCTTCGGCGAAGTTTGAAGGCAGTGCGGAAAGTTAATCTCCCAGATGTCTGAGGGGTTAACTTCAGTTCTTCAATTTCTCGCTCCGCTTCTTCGCCGCTTTCGCCGCTATTTCCACGATTTTTCCAAATTTCTTTTTTTCAAAAACTTTCAATGCGGCTTCTGTCGTGCCGCCTTTTGAGGTCACATTTTTTCGCAATTCCGAAAACGAAATCTTCGCTGCCTCCGCGAGTTTCGCTGCGCCCAAAAAAGTTTGCCGGACAAAAATCGGCGCGAGTTTGCCGAGTCCGAATTTCCGCGCGACCTTTTCCAACGCTTCCGCGAATACAAAAAAGTAAGCCGGACCGCTTCCTGAAATCGCGGTGACTGTATTCAACATTTTTTCGTTCCGCAACTCTACTTCCTTGCCGAAACTTGCCAAAATTTTCCGCACCAAAATCTTCTCCGTTTTTGAAACATTTTTGCTCGCGAACCATCCCGAAATTCCCGCGCCGATTTTCGCGGGGGTATTCGGCATCGCTCGCGCGATTTTTTGACTGCCAGTCGCTTTCTGCAAATTCGCGATCGGCGCTCCCGCGAGAATCGAGATTACCAATTTTTCCGTTTTCCAATTTTGGCAAACGCTCGCGAGATTTTGCGGTTTCACCGCGAGGAGAATCACATCCGCTTTCTCCACTGCTTCCGTCGCATTTTTCGCAACTTTCACTCCAAATTTTTTTTTCAATTTTGCCAACTTTTTTTCGTCGGCATCGATGGCGGAGATTCGCGACGGCGGGAAAACTTTTTCACGAAGGAGAGCTTCGAGAATTGCGGAACCCATGATTCCACAGCCGATGATTGCTAGTTTTTGCATGGAAAGTTTGGTGAGAAAATTTTTAATTTTAGAATTTTGAAAATTCAAACTTTGATCTTGTTTTAAAATTACAAATTTAAAATTTTTGATTAAATATTTCGCTAATAATTTTCGGAATCTCTCTCGCCAACATTTGAGGAGTGATGCTCTCCGATTTTACCGCAAGTCTCTCTCCTGCGAGTCCGACGAGAAATGCTGCGATTCCCGCTGCCTCGAACGGATCAATGCCGCGCGCCAGCAATCCTCCGACGACTCCCGCGAGCGTGTCGCCCGTCCCGCCGGCGGTGAGAATCGGATTGCCCGAATCATTCCACCGAATTCTGCTGTCTTGAGAAATAATTTCATCGACGCGACCTTTTTTCAGAATTACCGCGTTCAAATTTTTCGCGAGCAGTTTTGCATTCCCCCCCAATCTTTCTAGTTCTCCCGCGTGCGGCGTGAGCACGACTTTTTTTGAGATGAATTTTGGCAGGTCGGGCAGCAGCGCGTCTGCGTCGAAAACGAGCGGCTGCCTCGATTTCCGCGCGAGCAATTTCACTGCCTCCATTGTTTCCGAATTCCTGCCGAGTCCGCAGCCGACGACGATTGCCGCGTTAGTTTTTTTCGCGAATTTAAAAATTTCATCCGTTGCTTCGCAAGTCAAAAATTCCGGATTACCGCGGAATTTTTTCACCAAAAAGTTCGGCGAGAATTTGCGAGTAGCTGCAAAATTAACCGCCGGCACGAAAAGGTCGACGAGGTCCACTCCGCTCGCGAGCGCGCCTGCCGCCGCGAAAATCGGCGCGCCGACGAATTCCGCGCTACCGCCGATGACGATCACGCGACCGTTTTCGCCTTTCCGAGAATTCTCCGCTCGCCGCGGAAAATAAAATTCCACATCACCCGGTCCGAAGTGGGTCTCCGCGATTTTTGGAATTCCGATCGGGACAACCCGTTCATTCGCTGAATTTTTCGAAGAATGAAATGCAACCACCAAATCGGGTTTCAAATTTCCCGTCGGCACATCGAGACTTATGAGAGATTGGAAATTGGAAGTTGGAAATTGGAGGTTGGAAAATGTAGCTTTTTGAATTTTCTTCACGATCTCGGCAAAAGGTTTTTTTAGTTTTCCTTCAGCTCCGATTCCGAGCAGCGCGTCAATGAGGATGTCTCCGTCAAATTTTATTTTCGGAGAATATTTGCGAATGGCGAGAGTTAACACCCCAGAAATCTGGGAGGTTAACGAGGTGATTTTTTTGAAATGATATCGCGCCGCCGCCGAGCGAATTTGCGATTCGGGGACCGCGAGAATCACTTCCACTTCCCCCGAGAAATCTCGGGGGTTAATCTCCAACAGTTCCGCCGCGACGACGAAACCATCGCCGCCGTTTCCGCCTCCGCCGCAAAAAATTTGAGCTTTTTTCGGCTTCCCAAATTTCCGCAAAATCTCCCGCGCGGCGGCGCGACCTGCGTTCGCCATCAAAATTTTCGCCGGCACTCCGCGGTATTCCGCGTTTGCGTCGACAATTCGCGTCGGAAGTATTTTTGAGACTTGCAAATCTAATTTTGTTTTGTAACAATTATCGCCATTTAATATTAATCAAATCATGGCAACTTCACAAAAAATAGAGCGCGGTGGCGGAGATTTAAAAAGCAAAGTGATAGAATTCTTAATCGAAAAGATTAGGAGGGAAGGGGAAGTAGATGCTTTCGATTGCCGGAAAGAAAATGGTCCGGAGTTTGCGGAAGCAGTCGCTCAATCTTTAGAGAGAAAGGGTCTGCAAATGATTGCTTACGGGCGGGCTTGGGTAAACATTGTTTTCGAAGGCAAGGGGAAGGGATTAATCGTCAAAATTCCAGTGGGGGATTTTTGCGAGAAAACGGGATTGCCGAGGAAGGAAATAAGAGAGCAGCTTGATTGTTTGTTTTAACCGAATTTTCAGAAGGAGTGTTTGTGATAAAATCCATTAGGAATTTTAAGTTTTAAATTTTAAGTTTTAAAACAATTTTGAATTCCTAAATTTCATAATTTTCAAAAATTTGGAAAGAAAACTGAAGATTATTCTCAAGTTGAGAATCAAATTAATTCTAGAATGTTTAAAAAATTAGCACTAACATTTCTCACTTTTCTATTTGTCCTCGCACCAGTTTTTGCTGTTGAAAGTGTTGACGAGTTTAATGTAGGAGAAGAGGTTGAAATTAGCGAAGCAGTAAACTACCAACTACAAGCTACCAACTACCAACTATCAAAGACTCCGGTGAACGTTTTTGTTCGTGAGGGTTGCTCACATTGCCGCGCTGAGGAGGAGTTTCTCGCGGAACTGCTCGAAACGCGCGATGACTTTGAAACTTTTTATCACGATGTCGGTGAAGCAGAAAATTACCAGCTTTTTGATCGTCTCACCACTCTTGAAGAAATTCCAAAAGCTACGCCGATTACGCTTGTCGGCAACACAATTATTCAAGGATTCGGCAGCGCGCAATCCACTGGGATTCACATCATCGAACTGCTCGATATTTCTCGCGGGCAGCCGACTCTCGATTTTTCCGAATTTATCGCGGCGGGAGGCAGCGGAGGGAAAGTCGAAACAGTGACGGGCGGAATTTGCGAGGAAACCGCCGCGGTTTGCGAAATTCCCGCGAATCGCCATCTTGTCGACATTCCGTTCATCGGAGTGGTCGATATTGCGAAATATTCGCTCCCAACGATTTCGGTTATTCTCGGTTTCATTGATGGCTTCAATCCCTGTGCGATGTGGGTACTCGTCACATTCCTCATCGTCCTCATGCAGATCGGAGATCGGCGGAAAATGTTTCAAATTGCCAGCCTCTTTATTTTTGCGGAAGCGGTAATGTATTTTCTCATTTTGAATGTTTGGTTCACGGCGTGGGATTTCGTGGGAATGGATAAATTTGTGACGCCGATTGTCGGTCTCGTCGCGGTCGGCGGGGGAATTTTCTTTCTTTATGAGGGGACTACTTCCGATGGAACTTGTAAAGTCACGAATCCGGAACAGCGCGCCAAAATCCATTTCAAGATTAAAGAGCTAGTTGTGAAGCCGCTTACATGGATTACCGCTGCGGGAGTTCTCGTGTTGGCCTTCAGCGTGAATATCATCGAATTCGCCTGTTCGATTGGCATCCCGCAGGCTTTCACCAAAATTCTCGAAATCAACCTACTCTCCACTTTTGTCGAGCAAATGTTTATTTTGCTTTATACCTTCTTTTATATGGTCGATGATTTCATCGTTTTTGCGATTGCGCTCGTCGGCATCGAAAAGCTGGGCGTGACTCATAAATATTCGAAATACTCGAATCTCATCGGCGGGGTTTTAATGCTGATTCTCGGAGTTTTGCTTATATTTGCGCCGGAATTATTGAAGTTTGTTTGAGCGAAGAATTCAAAATTCGCTAAATTTGGGGAGATTTGGATATAAGACTATGCAATATATTTAAAGTTTCATCTACCGACCCCAGGGGTTGAAACCAGGGGTTGAAACCACCGCGCGACATTTCAAAATTCTGTCCACCGACCCCTGGGGTTGAAAATATCGAACCATAATTTATCGGATTACACCGATTTACTATGATTAGGCTATGCTGAAAATAGAGACAGTGACAAATTGGAGCAGGCGGTAATTGGTGGCAGGCGGAGAATTGTCTGAACTCGGATTTATCGGATTACTCTGATTTCTCGGATTCTTTTCTTTGAGCTTGTCGTGAAAATATTGCAGGGTGGTGATTTGGGCAGGCGGTAATCTGCGTAATCATAAAAATCAGCCTGCCCTCCGGAGCTTGGAGTGAAGCGAAGCGGAACGGAAAGCGAAGGATGGGTATAATCAGTGGTTCAGACAATAAGAATTTCAGCAGGCAGTAATAAAACCGTAGAAACGAAGAGTAGGGACGAGGCATGCCTCGTCCCTACAAAAACATCCACTTTCCACTTTTACTTGGAATAAACTTGAAAATATCTGTTTTTTTTGCTAAAATAAAAAGATTTTATAAAACAAAAAAATGCGAAAACTAAGCCTAAAAATTCTTTTCCTCGCGTTCGCGTTGCCGCTGCTATCGGTTTTCGCGCAGCCTGTTTTTGCCGAGAACACGACAATAATCCCACAGTTAGGAGATATCGAGTCCGAAGAGGGAGTTGATTTTGCGGATAAATTTCGAATGGGTCAGTTCGAGCTTTATGATCTCGGGACATACGCGCAATATTTGATTGAAACTTTAATTATTTTTGCCGGCGGGATTGCGGTTCTTTTCATAATTATCGGCGGCTACAAATATATGATTGGTTCGATTTCCGATGACAAAGAAGCGGGCAAGAAAACAATCGGCTACGCGCTCGCGGGTTTCGCGGTTGCGGTGCTGGCGTGGACGATTATTAATTTCGTGCAAGTTTGGCTGACGAGCGGAGTATGAAGATAAGTCAGTCAATAAGTCAGGAAGTCAATAAGTCAATAAGTCAGGAAGTCAATAAGTCAATAAGTCAATAAGTCAGGAAGTCAATAAGTCAGGAAGTCAGGAAGTCATTAAGTCAGGAAGTCAATAAGTCAGGAAGTCAGGAAGTCAATAAGTCAATAAGTCAATAAGTCAGGAAGTCAGGAAGTGTAATAGCTCTCGGTTAAGGAACCTCTAAAAAATAGAAAAATGATTGAAAATTTAATTCTTCTCGCTGGTGGAATTGCGATTCTTTTCGCGATAATCGGCGGCTACAAATACATGAATGGTTCGGTTTCCGATGACAAAGAAGCGGGCAAGAAAACAATCGGCTACGCGCTAGCGGGTTGCGCGATTGCGCTGCTCGCGTGGACGACTGTGAGTTTCGCGCAAATTTGGTCGGTGAGCGGAGATGATGATGAGATGAGTATCTTTACCGAAGAAGATGGGGGTGAAAATTATGAAGCTGCTCCGGCGGAAAATAATTTCGAAAAAGAAACTCTCGAAAATCAGGCGAGTGATTTCGAAAAAGAAGAAGGGGAAGCTTCCGAAAACCAAGAAAGTAACTCTGAAGAAATCGAAGCTCTCGAGATTGAAGCAATTTCTAAAATAAAAGATTTGGTAAAAATCTCGACTGACTCTATCGAAGAGGACGAGAGTATTGACATTAAGCTGTCGAAAGCTGCCTTCATCAAGCCGCCGGAACCTACTTTCATCAATATCGGCAGCAGCGCTTCTTCGGGATTCAATAACAATGTGAAGTTTTGCGGTTTGAATAAAAATAACGAAGGCAAATTCGGCACGGCGATTTGCGAGGGCTCGTGGAAAGTCAATCCATGCGGATGGACTTCGAGCTGCTCGACGGGTTGGGAAAATGCGTTTATCGGCGATTGCGTCCCTGATTGCAAAACAGAAAAAACCTGCTCCGATCTCGGCGGCGACATCTGTTCTCCTTACGAAATCTGCTCAGGATCATGGCTCGACGTTTCGGACTCGAAAAATTGCTGCGACGAAGAATGCGAAGACCCTCCGCTAATTTATCTCGATACCAAAAAAAGCGCTTCTTCGAAAAAGAAAAACGCGGTGAGCAGTAGTAGTTGTAGCACCGGCGATTGTGGTAGTAATGACAGTGGCGGTAACGGCGAATATGTTCCGGCTGAATTTCCAACCGATCCTTCGGCGTGGACATTTACTTCGGGGGTTGGTTATGGGGTTGGTCACGCGGATTACGATGCAGAAACATTTTCTATTGTTTATGATGACGCGACATCCAAATGGCATGCGATGGGGGCTGAGTGGGGAGACGAAGTTGCAATGCTATTATCCACGTCAAATGACGGGCTGACCAACTGGACAGCAGCGTCCAATAATCCGATATTTGAATTTAGTACTATCTCTGGTCAGACAATACGAGATAATGACTGGTATGTGCAGACGCCAAATTACGGGACATATCCTGACGGAACGTTAGCGAAGCTGGACGGCAAGTGGGTTACGGTAGTATCTAATTTTGACGGTTCTGACACCGATCTTCACTGGCTCACATCAAGCGACGGATTTACATGGGATGGGCGTGGGGATACGGGGGTCAATACTGGTCCATCTGGTTCTGACGACAAAGGAGAGCAATGGCCGTCAAGCTTGGTATATAATCCTGATAATGGATATTGGTACCTTTATTATCATGGAGGAGGTGATTGGAAAGAAGGATCGGGTCGCACGGTTGGGATTGCGTACGGCTCCACTCCAAAAGATTTGACTGAATGGAGCGGCAGTTTCGAGGATAACGGAATTACACAAGAACCAATGGTATTCAAAGATTCAATAGGGTGGATCATGCTTTATATGCATGGTCATGATGAAGATGATGGCATTTTTTATGCGCGCTCTGATGATCTGTTGAACTGGACGCCAAAGGGTCAGGTAATTGATGGTGATATTTTAATTAGGTCGTGGACTGCCGATCAAACCGTTAGAGGACAAGTAACTTGGCGACTTTATGGGAAAAAAGGAAGCCAGAAGGGTGTTTTTGAAGCGGTTAGCGGCAGTGGAGGCGTCACAGGCATCACTTGCGACTGGAGTACGCACATACAAAAAGCTTCCGGCAGCGACAACTGGCCGATTACTTGGGCGGATGATGATAATCAATATACCGCGTGGGGCGATGGCTGGGGCTTCAGAGAGAGTGGAGATAAAAAATCACTGGGCGTGTCAAAAGTTTCCGGATCTTCCGCT
>JAHISY010000015.1 GCA_018817365.1 Patescibacteria group bacterium
ACAAATCTTTCCAAGTTTTCTTGTGGATTATCGCCATAACTAAATCTTACGATGTTTATGCCATTTTTTCAAGCACTCCAGAAATACATCGTTTTCTAGCGGATACACAAAAACAGAGCTGATATGCCCTGCCTTTGTTATGTCTTTTCTATACAAAGTTTATCCCACTGGAAATAAACTCGTCTTTTTTCCTTTATAAATAGCAAACTTTTGTGGTTGCCCTGTTCTTTGAGTCTATTTGTCATTAATCCGAAGATTAACGAACGACCATATGGGTTCTTACTCCGATAAATCGGAGGTCTCAACCGTATCTCCCTAGAAAGGAGGTGTTGGGGTTCAGTTGGACAGCACAGTTTTCCGCAAAAATATTGATTTAGAAACTGTAATTATCTCGCAAAATTAAGGTTGTGAATTTTATAAAGCGTACAGGATGAGTACATAGGTAACACTTTCGAGAATTCTATGGGTGTCTGGTAATCAAGGGCTTGATGAGGCCGGTGGAAGTTGTATTCAATGAGCCATTTGGTGAGATTCCGGTTAAAAACCTCCGGGTTGGTGCTAAAATTGCCTAGCTGGATGAATTCTTCCTGGAGCGTGCGGTTGAACCTCTCGTTGTTGGGATTGTCATTGGGAGTACGCACCCGAGAATAGTATTGCTCGATTCCAAGCTCTAGGCAAGTCTCCTTGAAAAACTTCTCAAACTCGCTGCCGTTGTCGTGTCCCACTCTGGGAACCTGTCCGTCAAGGAGATAATGCAGTCTTAAGAGAAAATCTTTTCCATTCAGTGATGATTTGGATTTGTACATCCTAGCAAAAGCCACTTTGCCATATTTATCAATGGCGGTGAAAATGTATCTTTTGAAGCCGTTCCAATGAATGACAATTGTATCGAGGCAAATGATGTATCCCGAGGTTTTCTGGTACCAGTGGAGGGAATTGAGCTTCAGTTCGGTGATACGCTTCTTCTTTTGGGAATTCTTGCGTTTTCGAGCCATTTTAGCGGTTCTGGCGGGATTGTAATAAAGCTTTCTTTCTTCAATAACCTTTTGGATTTTCCATGAAGAAATCTTCTCCTGGTAGCGGTTAAAATATATTTTCTTCAGCTTCATTTTTCCGTAGCGGATCCGTTCTTTTCTGATCTTCACTATCCTTTCCCATTCAGTCGGCGATATTTCTCTTTGGCGTACTCTTTTGGGGGCTTTGGATTCATCCTTCAGGAGGTGGAGGGTGTAAAGATTATCCTCGTCGAATTTTCCGAACCATTTGTAGAAAGTCTTTCTTGAAATTCCGAAATGGCGGGCGGTCTGGGTGGCATTGGCTCCTTGGTGATAATAGATTATCCATTCCAATCTTAACTTGGCGGATTTGGGGAGCTTCATGATTCCGGCTACCTTTCGCCAACGGGAATATTTATCCATGAGGGTGAAAGGTTTGGCTCGAAAAAAGTTGAATTTGGATTTCTTCATTAAGATGAAAACTTTAGGGTTAACCCGTAAATTTAACAAAATCTGACAATTTTGTTAAGTCTAGAGTGTTACCTATGTGTTTCATCTTGTTCGTGTTTTTTTCTGTCAACATACTTCGTATGCAGCAGTTCCCCCGCTTTTTCACTGCCTGGGGCGCCGAGGAATTCTTTGTATATTTTCTTGACCGCCGGGTTTTCATGGGATTTTCGGACGGCCATATTTTTGTCGCGATCGAGAACAGATTGAATGCGCGCATTTCTGACAGATTTGTTCGTCGGTTGCGGTTGCCCTCCCCCGCCGATGCAGCCATTCGGACAGGCCATCACTTCGACGAAATCATATTGGACACGGCCGGCTTTGATATCCTCAAGCAACTTTCGCGCGTTGCGGATTTCATGAACAATAGCCATTCGCAGTTTCGTATCATTTACCTCGATTTCCGCGCATTTGTATTCCGCTTCTCCTTCTCTCACCATCTCAAATTCCAATTTTCCCAATTTTTCTCCTGTCATTTTTTCAACAGCCGTCCGAAGAGCCGCTTCCGTCACTCCTCCGCTTTGAGCGAACAAAATCCCCGCCCCGGTTGAAATTCCAAGCGCCGGATCGAATTTTTTATCCTCCAAATACGCCGGATTTATCTTGCGCCTTCGCAAAAGACGCGCAAGTTCGCGGACAGTGAGAACAATATCGACGTCTCTGTGTCCGCTCACGTTCATTTCCGCTCTTTCTGCTTCATATTTTTTCGATGTGCAGGGCATCACCGAAACGGAAACGATATTTTTCGGATCGATCTTTTCTTGCGCGGACCAGTATGTTTTCACAAGCGCCCCCAGCATCTGCTGGGGCGATTTGCAGCTTGAGAGATTGGGAATAAATTTGGGAAAATATTTTTCGACAAATAATATCCAAGACGGGCAACAGCTTGTGAATAGCGGGCCTTTTTTGCCGGATTTTATTCTTGCAATCAATTCATTCGCCTCCTCGACTATCGTGAGATCAGCCGCGAGAGCCGTATCAAAAACTTTGTCGGCCCCCAACTCCTTTAGTGCTGCAATCAACTTTCCTTCCCAGAATGTCCCTGCTGGCTGTCCAAATTCTTCGCCAAATGAAAATCGAACCGAAGGCGCGACCTGAACAACAACCATTTTTTTCGGATCCTCAAGTGCCCTTTCCAGTTTTTCCGTGTCATCTTTTTCCGTGATAGCCGCCGTCGGACAAACGGCGCTGCACTGTCCGCAAAAAATACAATCCAGCGGAATTTCATATGGCGTTCCGATATTTGTTTTCGAATTGCGATAGTTCACCCCAAGCGCTTCAACTGTTTGAATATCACGGCATATGCGTACGCAACGGCGGCATTCGATGCA
>JAHISY010000016.1 GCA_018817365.1 Patescibacteria group bacterium
ATTCCTGTCCTGTGATGGATACTTCGCCCACCTCAAACAAAAAGTAAAACTCCATCGTGGTCTGCGAGCTCACCGAAGAAATAAAATGGCTGACTACTTTTTAGAAAATGGGGTTAGTTCGTCTCCATTTTTTTCATTGTGCCCCAATTTCCAAAATTCAACCCCTGGGGTTGAATTCCTTCTTCTGAAGTTACCTGCCTGTCGGCAGGCAGGCGCAGTATTAATAGCTTTTTATCGTGAATTAGTATTGCTTAAAATCTCAACCACTCAAAGACTTTTGATAACCTTTTGGCATTTTAGGCAAATCAACTTTTCCTGCTTCCCGCGTTTGAGAACGACCACTCCTCCACACTCGCATGGAATTTTTTGCGGTTCATCCCAGCTGGCGAATTTGCATTTCGGATATGCATTGCAACCCCAAAATTTCTTCTTCGTTTTGCGAGCAAATTTTTCTGCGAGTTCTCCTTTTTCGCATTCCGGGCAGCGAATACCAGTGGAATTTGCTTTCTTTTCAATAAATTTGCAGTCGGGATAGCCGCTGCAACCGACGAACATTCCGAAGCGACCGCGCTTCACGGTAAGTGGTTTCCCGCATTCCGGACACTTTTGACCGGAAATTTTCGCGTTCAGTTCGACCTCCGCCGCCTCCTGTTTTTTGTCGAGCGGCTTCGCGTTTTTGCAATCGGGGTAGCCGGAGCAACTGAGAAATTTCCCGAAGCGACCCAATTTCACTACCATGGGTTTCCCGCATTTTTCGCACACTTCGTCTGTTGCCTCATTCACGACATCTTCTTTTTTAATCGTCTCCGTTTTTGTTTCAATTTCGGCATGAAACGGTTTGTAAAAATTTCCGATAATTTCATTCCAACGATGTTGCCCCTCCGCAATCTCGTCGAGCTGCCCCTCCATTTCCGCAGTGAATTTGTAATCCACGATTTTCGGAAAATGTTTCACGAGAAAATCATTCACCACGCAGCCGGTGTCCGTCGGTCGCAGCGAGCGATCGATTTTTTCGATGTAGCCGCGATTTTGAACTGTCGAAATGGTCGGCGCATACGTCGACGGTCGACCGATGCCCTCGCTTTCCAATTTTTTGACGAGCGTGGCTTCGGTGTACCGCGCCGGTGGTTTCGTAAAATGCTGCTCGCTTTTTAATTCTAGCAATTTGAGAATTTCATTCTCGAGAATCTCGGGAAGCAACTTTTCGGAATCTTTTGCCTCCTCTTCTTTTGAATCGTAGCCGCACGAGTACACGGCGAGCCAACCGGCGAATTTCACGATCTGCCCCGTCGCGCGAAAAATATAATCTTTCGCGGCAATATCCACACCAGTTTGGTCGAGCAGCGCATCCTCCATTTGGCATGCGAGAAACCGCTGCCAAATTAATTCGTACAACCGGAACGCGTCCTTTTCGAGAAAATTTTCCAGTGAATCCGGAAAGCGGGCAGGATCGGTCGGACGAATCGCTTCGTGAGCTTCCTGCGCTCCTTTCACTTTTTTTGTAAATGCGCGGGACTTCTCGGGCAAGAATTCTTTTCCAAATTTTTTCGCAATCACAGAGCGAGCTTTCGTCACCGCCGAACTAGCAATATTCGTAGAATCGGTACGCATGTAGGTAATCAATCCTTCGTCGGCATCCGAACCTTCGTAAAGCCGCTGCGCAAGCATCATTGTTTTCTTCACGCTAAATCCGAGTTTCCGCGAAGCTTCGGCTTGCAGTGTGGAGGTGATGAAAGGCGGAGCCGGTCGCCGCCGCCTCTCTTTTTTTTCGACTTTTTGAACCTGGAAAGTGGCGTTTTTCAAATCGAGTTCAATTTTTTCCGCCTCGTTTTTCGAGCGGACTTCCGCTTTTTTGGAATCAATTTTCGAAAGTTCCGCGGAGAATTCAGCACCGCGCGGCGTTTCGAGATTCGCGGCAACACTCCAAAATTCTTCAGATTTAAATTTCTCGATTTCCCGCTCCCGCTCGACAATCAACCGAACCGCAACGGATTGCACTCGTCCAGCGGAAAGCCCATACCGAATTTTTTTCCAAATCAGCGGAGACAATTCATACCCCACCAATCGGTCTAAAACTCTCCGCGCCTGTTGCGCGTCGATTAGTTTCCGATCAAGCTCGCGCGGATTTTTGAGCGCGTTTTCAATCGCCGATTTCGTAATCTCGTGAAACACGATTCTCTCAATTTTCTTTTCGCCTTTTTTAATTTTCAGTGCAGCCAAAAGGTGCCATGCAATCGCTTCCCCTTCGCGATCTTCATCAGTCGCGAGAATGATCTCATCCGCCTGCTCGGCTAATTTTTTGAGTTCGGAAACAACTTTCGTTTTGTCACGGGAGATGATGTATTCCGGCAAAAAACTGCCTGTTTCGAGATCAACACCGATTTTCGATTTCGGTAAATCGCGGACGTGCCCCATCGACGCGCGAACCGTATAATCGTTGCCGAGAAATTTCGTGATAGTGCGAGCTTTGGCGGGAGACTCAACAATGACGAGTTTTTTCACTCTGAAATAAAATTAGGAGTTTCGAGGGCGTCGAGATTATTAGGGTTTACCCAAATTTCTCTTAATCACCCTAATATTTCTAACAATCCCATGGATGCGCGGAGAAGCCTACTCGAAAATAAGCGACATGGCAAAATCCGTTTAATTTAACTTAATTTATTTGGCTGCAACCGGCAGTTAAAAAATGTCAGAGAGGGAAATTCAGTAAATAAATGTAACCTTACACCCCCCCGCCTCATCCTATCCGACTGACAAAACAGATTTTCAAAGTGCTCTCAAACCAAATGGATGTTGGACATTGGAAAGTGGAAGGTGGAGATTTGCTAACACCCGCCTGCTGAAATTCTTATTGTCTGAACCACTGATTGCACCCATCCTTCGCTTTCCGTTCCGTTTCGCTTCACTCCAAGCTTCGGAGGGCAGGCTGATTGACGGATTGACTATGATTTTCCGCCTGCCACTAATTAATGCCTGCTGAAAAATTCAGCACGGATGTAAAAGAAAAAATCAAGGCAATCCGACTGGATGGTG
>JAHISY010000017.1 GCA_018817365.1 Patescibacteria group bacterium
ACAAATCTCCGGCTCTGCCGGAGTGGAGTTAACCTGCCACCTAGGTGGCAGGTTAACTGTTTTTCACGCGAGTGCTTCGCCTTCCCTCTTTAAAAAGAGGGAAAAGACAGTTGTCTTTTTTTTACAAAAAAGAAATTCTCCTTTTCGAGCGAGCGGACCTGCCTGCCGATAGGCAAGGGCGAGCCGAAAAGAAAGCCCCTCTTTCGGAAAAGAGGGGTTGAGGAGATTTGAGACTTGAATTTCAGCAGGCGGGTGGTTAGCGAGCCTCCCTCCACTTTCCAATATCCAATGTCCAATGTCCAATCGGGTTTGGGGAGATTTGAGACTTGAATCTCAGCAGGCGGGCGGTTAGCAAACTTCCACTCTCTAACTTCCACACTCCAAAATCCAATCAAGGTTCATCATGTCCTCCGCCGCTCCATCCGCCTTTGCCAAGGCTACGGCGGATGCCGCTTGATTTTCTGAATTTGTCGTTCGTGCGGCTTGAAGATTTATTTTTTTTCAGGGTTTATCGATGCCTCCGCCGCTCCATGGGTTGCATCTCAAAATTCGCCACACGATTTTCGGAATCGCTCGCATTACCCCATATTTTTTCAACGCAAGTTTCCCGTATTCACTGCAAGTAGGGTGGAAGCGGCAACAACCATTCGAAAAAAAATGCCGCAGCCACGAGTGGTCGGGCGAAAGAGTTTTTTGATACAGCCAAATTAGACCGCGCAAAAAATTTCGCGGGAGGTGCCAGATTGAAAGGAGGAATTTCACAAAACTAATTTTAACTGGTTTTGTTTTTAGTTGTGGATTGTAGTGTCTCTGCCTGTTTCACTGCTGCCTTCTCTACTTCCGCTACTTTTTTCTCGTCAATCTTCTCTACCGGCGCACCGGCAATCGGTTTTTTCTCCAGCTCGTCCGGCAGTTTTTCAAAAACTTTTTCTTTCACTTCCTCCATTTTCGCTTCGAGATCGATGCCGATCCGCGCCGCGATTTCTTGATCGACGAATTCGCGTTTCCGACCGTATTTCAGCCGCGAATATTCTTTGATTAAATGCGCGACCTTTTCATTCTTCCCGGTCTCGTCCCAAATCGTCGAAAGTGAAAACGGGCGGGTGGTCGTGTTGTCGATATTCAATTTGATGTACGCGCAATAATTCGCCACGTTGATCACATCTTGTTCGCTCAAAAGCGGGGCGTATTCTTTCGCCATGTATTCCGCGTCCTGCGCGCCGATTTTGAAATTCATCATTGTCCCGACATTGCCAAAAACCGCGTCGCGGATCGTCGGGTCCTCGTGGGAAAATCCTTCCGGATTCGCCTGATGGGTGAGCTGCCCGATGTATTGGTGCGCGATCGTGAGTCCGAGGTGGTATTTCCGCGCCTCCGAAAGAATCGTCGCGAACGCGTCCGTCGCAAAATTCTGAAACTCATCCACGTACAGCCAAAAGTTCGACCGTTCTGATTCCGGCACATTCACGCGGCTCATCGCCGCCATCTGAATTTTATTCACGACGACCAAGCCGAGCAGTTGCGCGTTGATGTCGCCGACCGCGCCTTTCGAGAGATTCACAAGCAGAATCTTTTTCTCGTCCATCACTTTTCGAAAATCGAAGGCGGAATGTTTCTGTCCGATGATATTACGCATCATCGTGTTCGTCACGAATGGTCCGAATTTCGCCGAGAAATACGGAATCATTTCTTCTTTTTCGCGCGCGCCAGTTTTCGCCATTTCCCGATCCCAAAAACTCCGCACGACCGGATTTTTGATTTTCGCAATTTTGTATTTTGCAAAATCATCGTCCGTGAAAAGCCGCGGCACATCAATCAACGTTGCGCCCTCTTCCTCGTCGTCCATCAGCGTGAGGCAACCATTTCGAAAATAATGCTGGATGCGCGGACCGAAAATTTCATTGCCAAAAAGTTTGATAAAAATCTCCATCGCGGCGAGGCTGGCAAAATCTTTTTCTTCCGCCGTTTTTGCTTCCAAAAGATTCAAACCCATCGGGCGTTCCATGTCAGCGGGATTGAAAACAATCACATCTTTCGCTCGTTTCTTCGGGATGTATTTCAAAATATCTTCGATGAGATCGCCGTGCGGATCGACGACGGCGATGCCTTCGCCGTTCGCGATATCCTGTCGCGCCATGTAGGAAATCAATGCCGATTTACCACAGCCGGATTTTCCGATGATGTAAAAATGGCGGGTGCGGTCGATCGGCTTGATTCGCACCTCCTTCGTTTCGCCGCGATATTTATTCAACCCGATCAAAAGATGAGCTTCCTCCTTTTTCGGCAAATTCACCGGCGGCGCGAGGATTTTATATTTCAGCCATTCGATTAGCGGCGTGTAGTTGTAGCGACTCACGGGAAAATGAAAGAGACTCGCTAGCTCTTCCGGCACGAGCAGACATTCTTTTTCCGCAATCGGCCATACCCCCTGCATTGGCAGTCGTTTCCGAAAATTAAATAGCATCCACCGATCATTCAACCAGTCGAGAAAAATCATCCGCCGATTTTGCAGCCAGTTCAAATATTCATTTTTGTACATTCCGAAAGCAGTCGCCAGCCCGTTCGTGATTTGTTCTGCTGCCGCCTCGCTGTCGCTCGCGCCGACGATTCGGACGACCGAGTCAAAAGCCGGTTGCACGATTTTTTCGCCCGCGTGTTTGAGATTCTCCTCCGTCGCTTGATCGCGAATAGTGAAAGGATCGCCCCGATCCGCGCCGGGCTGATTCGTGCCGAGCTCGGAGATTGCATCGTCGTTGCCGAGCACCATTATTTTTAAAAATGAAATTAGCCAGCCGAAGCCGGGGATTCCGAAATGCTTCTTCTTCTTCAACAGCTCTCGATTCAAATTTTTCCGCGCTTTTTTCTGCCAGCCGCCGATCAAGTGGCTGCCTTTTCGCGGTCGGATGATGATCTGCACTCCCGCGCAATCGTCTTTTTTCAATTTTGAGAGCACATTCGTCATCGAATTCAGCGGATCGTTTTCGATTACCTTGTAAGTTTTGAATGGTCGCCAGTTCGGCAGTTTTTGATAAAAATAAAAGCACTTCGCGTGGCTGCCTTGCGGCGCGGGGTCGGGCAGTTCTTTCCGCGGCTCGACGTATGCGTCCGGATAAAAACTCGTGATTTGTTTTTCCACGACTCCCGCATAATATTTGTGCGTAACCACGTAAAAATTAAGTTTTTCCTGCTCGTAAAAAAGCTCGAAACTCACGAGATCGGTTTCGAAAATCGCGCTGCGAATGATATTCCCGAGATTCATCTCGCCGATTTCATGCAGCGCTCGGTAAAGCTGATCCATCACCCCGATCTTCTCGCGGAAATCTTTTTCCGTCGCCTCCTCGCGATCTTTGTGGGTTTCTTGTCGCGGCTGCGTGATTCTCAAGCAAACTAAGTTCTTCGCCCACCGCAGCTGATAAATCAATCTCACTCCATATTTCACTGCGCTCCATACGAGCCACGCGGTCGTGACAAAAACGAGAATTTCGAGAGTGTGTGCCCACCAGCCGGGTTCGCCCAAAAACCAACTCCACCACCCTTTCATTCGCTCAAGGGTGAGCCAACCGGTAGCGAGCTCGTAAAGCGCGATTCCGAGAATGATGAAAAGCTCCCAGAAACGGACGAGAAAGCGGATGGCAAAACCCAAAGTAGTTGTTGTTATTAGTTTTTAGTTGATAGTGCTTTGTTTCAAATGTTTCCGCCACCGCGGATTTTAAATATTGAAGCTGCAGTGATTGTTTGAATCGTCGAATTGAGTGAAGAAATTCGTTGGGACATACAGAACGGCTACAGTAATTAGAACATTCATTTAATGATTTTAGCAAAAATAAGAGGAAAAGGCAATGAAAATTTTAAGTTTCAAATTTTAAAACAAATTAAAATTCTCCAATTTTTTAATTTTGAAAAGTTTCAAAATTCAAGCATTCAAATATTTAATCTTGTTTCAAATTTAAAATTCGAAATTTAAAATTCTCCAAATAACCTCGTTTCAGATTTTTTTAAACCAAAAATCTTCTGAACCGATAAAATCATACTCTCGCACATTCATTTTCGTGCTAAAATCACACAAGTTTATGGTCATTCGCCGTTCTCGCCGCCGCCGTACCTCCACAGCTCGTCGCAATTATTCGCCGATGCCAATCCGCCGCCGGTCATCTTTCGTGAAAAAACTGCTCACTTCCACTAGCAAAACCGATTTTCGTCTCGAAATCGAATCGCGGGTGGCGCGGGATATTTGGGCAGTGATTTACATCACTCTTTCGATTCTCACTTTTCTCTCGCTCACTGGCGGTATTGGCACTTTCGGCGAGTGGTGGCGAGCGAGTTTCGAAGGGCTGTTTGGCATCGGCATCAATTTTGTGCCGGCGGTTCCGTTCATTGTCGGTATCGTGATGCTCACTTCCGCGAAGATTGAGTTTAATTTCACGCGGATTTTTGGAATATTCCTTCTCATCGCGGCGGCGCTCGGGGTGGTGCACCTCGCCGCGCCGCGCGAGGAAATGCTTTCCCACGCGAGCGAATATGGTGGC
>JAHISY010000018.1 GCA_018817365.1 Patescibacteria group bacterium
CGGTCTCGTGGAGATTGCAAAAAATTTCAATCGCGACCACTCCACCGTCCTCCACGCCTGCCGCCGCATCTCCGCCGAACTTCAAAAAAACGAAGCTCTCATCCGCCACGTCAATGCAGTCAAAAAAGAAATGGGATTGTAAATTTGCAGAATTTATAAAAAAGAGGTAATTTACTATTCCTTTAATTTTTTGAAATGGCGACATTTGAAGTGGCAACAATCGAAAATAGTCCCGATTGGGAAAAAGTTCAGAGAGCAAGAATTAAAAAATCTCTCTCGATAATTGCGAAAGCCGAAGGCGAACCTCCTTCGCGCGTGAGCGGAAAATTCGAGAGAAACAATATCCGACCTCTCGTTTCTTATGAGACGAGAAGATTCTGCGGAGGAGGTTTCGAAAAAAGGTCGGTTTCCTAAATTGCTTTCTTTTCAACTTTTTTTTAGAATCAGTCGGCTAATTTTTTTATTTCCTCTCGAATGAACTCCGTCACCATCCTACCGGCTTCGCTCCGCGATTTGAAAGCCAAACCCCGCGACATCCGCGCGAGAAGAAAAATTACTGCGGAATATTACGGAAAGGGAAAAGAAAACCTACACCTCACTTTTGATTATCAAACTTTTCGTAAAATTTTTAAAGATGCGGGCAGCAGCTCGATTGTGAATTTGCAAGTCGAGGGAGAAAAAGAACCGCGCGAGGTTTTGATCCACAAAATCAATTACGATCCGCTCACTGATGAGTTTGCTCATGTGGATTTGAAACAAATCGAGCGCGGCAAAAAAATGATCGCAAAAGTCTCGATTGTGATTACCGGCGAGAGCCCAGCCGTGAAAAATTTCGGCGGGATTCTCACACATGGGAAAAGCGAGGTGGAAATAAAGTGTTTGCCGCGCGATTTGCTGAAAAAAATTGAAGTGGATATTTCTAATCTTGAAGAAATCGGCGCTTCGGTGAGAGTGAAGGATTTGCCGATTGATCGCGAGAAACACGAAATTCTCGAAGAAGAAGATGCGATGGTAATTTTGATTATCGCTCCGAAAACTTCGGAAGAACTCGAAGAAGAACTCGTGAAAGAAGTGGGCGAGGCGGTGAGCGAGGACGTAGCGAAAGAAGCGGAGGAAGAAAAAGCAACCGCGCAAGCCAGCAAAGAAAGCGATACCGAAAAGAAAGGTCGCGAGAAAAAAAAGTAAAAATAATTCTTTCGAAACGAGATGGATTTTCCTTTTCTTCGGCAGCGGAAGAAATTGTTGCTCACGCTTGCTGGTATTTTGTTTTTTTTAACTTTGCTGCTCGGCGGAAGAGCGTATTTCGAACACCTCGCGAAAAAAGCCACTCCGCTAGAGAACGATGATTTGGCTTTTGAAATGTCCGAGATGCTCGCGAATCCCGCGACTGAAGAATTCGAGATTCTCCCCCTCCCTGGAAAAGTTTCTCCGCTTACCGGATTGCCGATTTCAGAGGAAAGTGAGCCGCGGATGATTGCAGTGGTGATTGAGAATCACCCTGCCTCCCGCCTCCAAATGCGCGGATTGAATGAAGCTGGAATCGTTTTCGAAGCTCTCGCAGAGGGAGGCATCACTCGCTTTCTCGCGATTTTCGATACGAGCGAGCGGAAACGTGTCGGACCAGTGCGTTCCGCGCGGTCGTATTTCGTGGAATGGGCAGCAGAATTCGGCGGCGCTTTCGTGCACGCCGGCGGAAGTGAAGATGCGCTCGCGCTTTTGGCAAAAAGCAGTTTGCTCGATTTCGATGAGGACGGAGAAATTGTTTACCGCGACTTCCGGCATCTGAAACCTCACAACCTTTTTGTAAGCTTAGAAGCTGTGCGAGCAGCATTCGAAAAACGAAGTGGGGGCAAGCCCGCGGAAAATTGGTTTGATTTTTCAGACGAACTTCCCGCCTCCGCGCAAACCGTGAAACAATTTTCGGTTGATTTCAGCCTGCCAAGCTACTTCGTGGATTATATTTACGATGCGGAAAAAGACAGCTACCACCGCCTGCTCGGCGGCAGCGAACACGCTTCGAACGGAGACACGATTCGACCGACAAATGTTGCTATTCAATTCACAGAATACTGGCCGATCGACGACGAGGGGCGACTCGATTTGCGAACAAGCGGGGAAGATGTGGCGTGGTATTTTTCGGGCGGAAAAATGTGGAAGGGTGTGTGGAAAAAAGTTGGGAATCGCACGCGTTTTTTTGATAATTCCGGGCAAGCTGTGAAACTTCAGCCCGGTCAAACTTTTATCGAAATTTTGGATTCGACCAAGCGGGTGAAAATATTGGAACAAGAAACTGAAGTAGAATAAATAGTGGAGAATCAAATTCTCAGAACTCTCCGTCGCGGCAGATTCAAATAAATTTTAATTTCTAATTTAATCTGAACTTTTCGGAGATTTAAGATTTAGGATTTATTTGAAAATTGAAAATTGCAAAATTGAAAATTTAGGATCATTAAGTTTGGAATATATTTGCCGACAGAAAAAGAATTGGCTAACCTTATATTGATAATAAAATTCCCATGATTGACAACTTCTCCCACCTCCTCGGAAAAGCCAAAAGAGTGCTCCAAACCCTCCGCGAGGAAGCTGCCCGCAACCGTAAAGAAGGCTCTCGATTGCTAGAAATTGAACGTAAATTGGCGACGACAAGCCACGAAAAAGGCAACGGCGGAAGTATGACGGTTGATATTTCTACTAGCTCGGTCGCTCGCGCCGCTCTCGCGATTTTGGGAATCGTGGCGCTTGGCTGGTTTTTGTTGGAGATTAAAAACATCATCGCACTATTTTTCATCGCTGCTTTCCTCGCGCTCGCGCTCGATCATTTCGTGGATAAAATGCAGGAATGGAAAATTCCGCGGAGCATCGGTACGCTGTTAATTTACATCATTTTCGTGACAGCGACGGGAATCGTGATTTCTTCTTTTGTGCCGATTCTCGCGAGTGAAATTCCAAAACTCGCGAAGGCGGTGCTGGATTGGGTCGCTGGTTTTGGGATTGATACCACCATGATCCAAAATCAAATCACGGACTTTCAAAATTACCTCTCCGGCATCCAACAGAATCTGAACCGCGAAAACATCACTGCTGGCTTGAATGTTTTGAGCACAATCGGACAAAACGCTTTCGCGGTGGTAAAAACAATCGCAGGCGGAGTTTTCAATTTCGTGCTCGTTTTTGTGATTGCTTTTTTTATGATCATCGACGAGGATGGGATCAAAAGTTTTTTGATTGCGCTTTTTCCGCAACGCTTCCACCGCTACATTCTCGAGAAGGGTGCGGCGGTAGAAAGTAAATTTGGAGCATGGGTGCGCGGACAAGCGATTTTGATGATTGCAGTCGGAACACTCACTTTCGTTGCGCTAAAAATCGCGGGGATAAATTACGCCGCCACGCTCGCCACGCTTGCCGGTCTCACAGAATTGTTGCCCTACGCCGGTCCAATCATTGCTTTCGTCCCGGCAGTAATCCTCGCGCTCAGCCAAGGCGGCTGGATTTTAGCTTTCGTGGTCACGTTGATTTACATTGGCATTCAACAACTCGAAGGGAATGTGCTCGTGCCGCTCGTAATGAAAAAAGCTGTCGGTCTCTCGCCGGTGATTGTGATGTTCGCGATGTTCGTTGGAGCGAGTTTTCCGGAGACGATCAACCCAATCGTAGGCATCATCATTTCCGTGCCAATCGCCACCGCGATTTCAGTTTTTGTGCGCGATTATACTTCGAAAGAAAAATGATCAAATTCGAAACTTCGTGAGAATATTCTCAGCTCTTTTCAACATCAGCTCGGGAGTTTTGCCATTGTTGCGGAGAACGATGTCAGCAACATTTGTGAGCGGCGCGATAAATTTTTTGTAGTTTGGCTTCACGTATTCGAAATAATATTTGAACTCCCCCTCCAACCCTCCGCCACCGACTGAACCGCGATTGCCGCGAACAAAGTCGCGAATAATCCGCCGCGAAAGACGAATGTCGTCGTCGACATGAATGAAAATCGAAAGATCAGCGAGCCGCCGAATCTCGGGAACCGCGAGCGTAAGAATCCCTTCTACAATTACAATTTTTTTCGGTTCGACCCGGAGAGTTTTTTCGAGGCGATCCTTCGATTGAAAATCGTAAATCGGCGTGTCCACCCCTTCGCCATTTTTGAGCGCGACGAGATGAGCAGCCAAGAGAGAATTATCCAGACTTTGCGGCGCGTCGTAATCCACGCGATATTCCGGATCAAAATTGTCTTTATCGAGATAATACATGTCGTGTGAAATCACCTCGCAGTCGCCGCCGTAAATTTTTTCAGCGATAAAATTCGCCAGTAAAGTTTTGCCGCTTCCCGAACCTCCGGTAATCACCACGATCCGCGAACCTTCGCGACCGTTTTTTTCCGGAATTTTGGAAAAATCTCCCGCCGCCATCGCGGCTGATTTTTCGCGGAAGCGAAGTTTGGTCGGTTTTATTTTTCGAGTTTTCATTTTTATTAATTTGTTACCCCCAAATATCCAGAGGATTTACTTGTAGTTTTTTAAACGGTCACGAGAATACCGCCCGCAATCACGAGAATTGCGCCGATGATTATTTTTGTAATCGCGACACCAGTGAGTCCCGCAAATTCTTTCAGTAAAACGAGACCGAGAACTGTCGCGACAAGTGTGTTCGTGTTGAAAAGCGCAACGAACTGAGAAGCGTTCGCCCCTTTCCTGTAACCGAGCGCGATGCAAACCGAACCGAGCGCGAAAAGCAGCGCGGCGAGAAATGCGAAGCCCCATTCTTTTTTGGCGAAGAGCTGGAGACTATCTTTGAAATAAACAAGCAGCGCGATATTGATCGTGATAATCACGACACCAGAAAGAATCCCGTACGCAAACGGCGAGAGCGTGTGCGCGGAAAGTCCGCCGAGCGCGAGTTTTTGGGGAATGTTCGCGGCGCCGAGCATCAGCGCGGCTCCGAGTCCGAAAAGTATCCAAGCAGGCAAAGAATTTAATATTTAAAGTTGAAAATTTATTATTTCTATTCCGGACAAACTCCCCCAATTCTAACAAAAAAACATCTTAAAAACAAGCACAAATCGTCTGACGACGAAAGACTGTAATAATTATAATGAGCGATAAAGGGCTTTAAAGATGTTTATCCTTACAATCCTTAAAGCTCTTCAAAATCATTAGTAACCTTCTATTTATTCCGCGCCAACCCGAGCGAACCGGATTTCTCGGCTTTCGTAGATTGCGGAGTGTGCTTGCGGCACTTCGCGCAAAACCGCTTGCGATCCTCAATCTTCGCATTATTGGCTTTATTCAGATAAGTCTGACCGGCTTGCACGCCACATTCCGAGCAAATCCAAACCGAAGCGACAACTTTGTTTCCTCCTCGTGACATTTTGATTGAATTAACAGAATAAGATTCTAGCGGAAAAAGTTTTCGAAGAGAAGTAGTTGATTGGAATGCAGTTTTGTGGTAAAATGGTAAGAAACCAAAATGCAAAATTCTACCCTCTCGGGCGCGTTCGATTCCTTGCGAAAAAAACATCTTCGAGTTGAAGATTTGCAGGAACTGCTTGAGCAAATCAAAAAGCGGATTAAGCGAAAGATTCGCCCGCGCAAATTAAAGAGTTTGAACGAAAAGCAGAGGGCGAATTCGAAAAAATCCGATCTCGCGAATCTGCGCCTCGCGGTGGAGTTTCGAAAAAAAATGGATGCGGTGAAACAGAATATTCGGAAAAGCGAGTAAAAATAAAACTTCAAAATGGTCGTTTCAAAAATCGAAATCGCGGCACAAAAAGACCCGCCCAAAATCGATGTTTTGGCGCGACAAATCGAGGCGCTAAAAAACGATACAACTCCTGAAAAATTAAAAACTGTCGAGCCGCGACTTTCTTATCTGAGCGGAAGAATTGAAATTCTGAAAAATTCGCGGGCGGGACATATCGAGGAATTGGTAAAAATAAATGAGGAGTTTGAAAAAATCCGCGAAGAACTTGGGATCAAATTTTTTATCGAGCGGTTTGAGATAAGCGAAGAGATTGCCAAATTTATGCGAGAGAACCCAGATGCAAAGCTGGCGGAATTGAGGGCAGAGGATTTCACGCAAAATCCAGAGCTGCAGAGTGATTGGGAGAATATTTTGGAGGATGTACTGAAAGGAATAGAACTGGAAAAAGGAATGCAAAGCAAAAAATTCGATTGGAAAAATCCGAAAGAATCTTTCAAGAAAATTGGAAAAGTGGGAGAAGAAGCATGGGAACAGATAAAAACGCATCCTCTTTTAGCTGCAGGGTTGTTGATTGCTGGAACTGCTTTTGTTATTAATCTTTTTAAAAAAGAAAAAGGATTTTTTGACTGGGTCAAAACCGGATTATCCGGAGGACTCGCAACATGGCTTGCACTTTCAATTTTCAAGGAAGATTGCGATAACGACCCTAAAAAACAAAGTATCCCTGAAAAAATAGCAAGAGTGGCTTTGGGAGATCAAATTGTTAATAATACAAAAGAAACTTACGAGAAAATGAAAAATTTCATCAACCCTGAAAAAGAAAAAGAATTTCTCGGCGGATACACACCAAACCTATCCAAATTTATTAGAAGTTTCTCTGAAAGTGCGGAAAGAAACGACTCGGCAGAGATGAAAGAACATTTCGGTAAACTTTATGCAGCTGCCCAAAATGAAAATGCTCGCATCGCGGTCGAGACTAAAAAAGACGGTGGCTTCAACATCTATCTCATCCCGAAAGGAGTAGCCAAAGTTTTTAGCTTCAGCTGGAAACTGACCGATGCGGTAGTAAGCGATTTCGGCACTTTTCTTGCGCGTTCAGAAAGTCCGTGGTGGCGAAGCGGCGGCGCAATTATCGATTTAAACTCTTGGATTCCAGCTACGGGAGCCGCGGTCGGCACAATCACTTCAATCTCAAGCTTGCTCGTAAGGCCTACAATTAATCCGCTTAAAATAATCGGTCGCGTTGGAGCTGGAACAACCAAAGGTGCCTTCAAAGGGTCAACTGTTGGAGTTTATCGAGGAACTAAAGTAATTTTGAGTGCTAGAAATTGGAACGAGATGGTGCGCTATCATAGAACTGCTTTTGAGCTTGCCAAGTTAAATTTTTTGGAAAATTTTGGAGGCAAACAACTTCGCTGTTTGAAAAATCCAGCTAAATTTATTTATGAGTATCCTCGCAAAATTGCTAAAAAAGCCTATTATCTCAAACGCGCTCGATTACTTTCTGAACTGGAAGCCCACGCTGGATGGACAGGGAAGAAAAAGCTTGAAGCGATTCAGAAGGCGATTAAAGAAACTAAAAGCTTGGCAAAAGCTAAAGTGGGAGTAACTACTAAACAATTCGAGCGAGCTATCCGAAAAGGAGAAAAACAAGTTTTCAAAAAAAGTGCTGAAAGAATTGCAAAAAGAACAGCGAGAAAAACCGCTGTTAAAGAAACTCTCAAAAAAAGTGTCAGCAAACTTCGACATCTCAAAGTTCTTCGTCAAAAATTAACCGCTATTACCACAAAAGTAAGAGTACCTAAAGAAGCACTTAAGCAAATTGTAAAATTATTACCAAAGCCAGTTCAAATTGCTGTAGCTGGTGCCGCCTCACTTGGCACCATGACCATAACCGCAATTATTTGGGACGCACTTTTTCCGGAAAAAGCCGGTGCCGCCAACGAAGCTGAATTATTAAAACGATCCAGTATTTTGCATCAAGAGTTTAGCCAACAGAAGCTGCCAGTTGAATACGTTTGGTGGGTCAGTCGAGGAGACCGCAAAGACAAACTATCAAAACTTGATGAATCACAAAAATTAAAAATTATCGAAGCAATCCACGCCACCAACGCGCGAATTAAAGAAGAACTGCCCGGCACTCCTCTCTTCGAAATACCACCAGAACTAGAAACCAAAAACTAAACCAAAATCTCCGCAATCTGCACCGCATTCAGCGCCGCACCCTTCAATAGCTGATCGCCGCACACGAAGAAATCGAGACCATTTTCGAAAACAAGACTCGAACGAATGCGACCGACCTCGACATCGTACTTTTTCGTCGCGGTGAGCGGCATCGGATATTCATTGTTCTCCGGATTATCAACAACCTTCACCCCCGGCGCTTTCGCGAGAATCTCGCGCGCCGCCTCGGGAGTAATCGGCTTTTCGGTTTCAATGGTGCAAGCCTCCGCATGCGCGCGAAAAGTCGGGATGCGCACCGCCGTGCAGCTGATTTTTAAATTTGGAGCGCCAAAAATTTTGCGCGTCTCCCACGTCACCTTCATCTCCTCTCGCGTGAAACCGTTGTCTTGGAAGGTGTCGATATGAGGAATGAGATTAAAAGGAATCGGATGCGCGAAAAACTCATTTTTAACTTCTTCACCCGCGAGATATTTTCTACTCCCCTCTTCTAATTCCGCCATCCCCTCCGCTCCGGCTCCTGAAGTAGCTTGATATGTGGAAACAATCGCTCGCTTAATGCCGAATTTTTTGTAGAGTGGGTAAAGCGCGACCGCGAGAATGGCAGTGGTGCAATTCGGATTCGCGATGAGCTTGGAATTTTTCGCAGCTTCCGGATTGATCTCGGGAACCACGAGCGGGATCGCATCGTCGTAACGAAACGCTGAGGAGTTGTCGATCACGATCGCTCCCTGCCCTGCCTGCCCTGAGCTTGTCGAATGGGAAATTTGCGGAGCGAACTCTTTCGCGAAATCGCCGGAAACCGCCATAAAAACAAAATCCATTTCTCTCGCCGCTTCGACTGAAAAAAGTTCGACTGTGATTTCGCCGAACGGCGTGTCAAGCCTTTTGCCAGCGGAACGTTCGGAAGCAAAAAGATGCAGCTCGCTGACGGGAAATTTGCGGTCGTGAAGGACACGCACCATTTCCATTCCGACAGCGCCAGTCGCGCCGATAATGCCAATTTTGTAGCTCATTTTTTTGGAATTAATTAAAATAAATTTTGTAAAGTATTTTCTTAAAAAATTTCAAACCATATTTCATAGATTCCGAACCTTATTATCGTTATCAACTTTAATATCTTTATAAACCTTCACACTATTTTTTCAGCAAAACAAAAACCGCCATCACGATCAAAACCGCCGCGAAAAAGTAGCGGAAAGTTTTTTCATCGAGATGCGGCTGGACGAAAGTAGTCGCGAGCCACACGCCGAGAACCGTACCTGCCGCAAGAAAAGCGCCCGCTTTCCAGTCGATCGAACCTTTCGACCCGTAAAGCGCAAGCGCGGTAATCGCGACGACAAGAACATTCACAAAGCTCGTGCCCACCGCTAGATTTTTGGAGAAACCCAGCCACAGCAAAATCGGCACCAATAGAATAGCCCCGCCGACACCCGCCGTCCCGCCGAGCGCGCCGACAAGCAGTCCCGCGATGGGAAGAAGGAAATAATTCATTGCATTCCGTTTTCGAAGAATTTTTTGTGGAGAATGGAAACCGCGCGATCCGCATCCTTCTCGTCGACAACAAAGGTAATATTGATCTCGCTCGCTCCTTGCGAAATCTGATCGATACTGATCCCCGCCCGCCCGAGCGTGGCAAAAATCTCGCCAGCCACTCCCCGCCGCTTGTAAATTCCCATCCCCACGAGACAAACGATTGCTTTTTTTGAATGGATCGAAATTTTGGCAACAGGACTGAGTTCTCCCACGATTTCTTTCAGTTTGGAATCATTCTCAATCGTAACTGAAACCGAAACTTCGGAGGTAGAAACCACATCGATCGAGGTTTCGTATTTCGCGAATACGTCAAAAATTTTTGCGAGAAACCCGTACTGCCTCAACATTCGAAAACTCGCGATATTGATAATCGTTACGCCTTTTTTGCTCGTAATCGAAGTCATGATTTGCTTCGGCTGTTTAATTTCGTGGAAAATCGCGGTGCCGCGATCTTTCGGTCGGAAAGTGTTTTTGATCCACACCGGAACTTTCGCGCGAATCGCAGGATGAATCGATTGCGGGTGAATCACCTTCGCGCCGAAATGAGCCAGCTCCGCCGCCGCTTCGGAAGAAATTTGATCGATAATTTTTGCCTTTTTAATTTTGCGCGGATCAGCTGTGAGAATGCCTGAAACATCCGTCCAAATTTCGAGTCTTTCCGCTCGCGCGCCCGCCGCGATGAGCGCCGCGCAATAATCGGAATATCCCCGCCCGATTGAATCAAGCATTCCGCCAGGCACCCAGCCGAAGTAGCCGGTCGCCACCGGAATCTTTTTCTTGGCGAGAATTTTTTTCACTTTTTGCCCGAAAATCTTTTCGGTAGCGACATAAAAATCGTGATCTGCTTTCTTGAATTTCTGCGGAACGGCTTTCTCGAGATCGAGCTGCTCCGCTGGCAAGCCGGAATCCGTGAGAATGCCCGCCAGCATTTTCGAGGATAATCTCTCGCCGACTGCCATAATGGTATTCCGCGATCGCGTAGAAAGTTCGCCGAGTTCTTCGATTGCTTTCAAAAATCCGGAGAGCCCATCCAAAACTCTTTTAAAATAGTTAATCGTTTCAATCCGAATTTGTTCGTTTCGAACGGTCGCTTCAATCGTTTTGACATGCCGCGCGAGCAAATCCGCAAGCTTTTTTTTGACTTTCGATCGTCGTCCCGCGATAGCCGCGCGCGTAGCCTCGAGCAATGTGTCGGTCACGCCGGACATCGCCGAAACGACAACAACTTGTTGACCGTGATGATGTTTCAAAATTTTGAGGACATCACGAAGAGACTCTTCGCTTCCCATCGATGTGCCGCCAAATTTTCTGACAAGCATTGCAAAAAAAATTAAAATTTGCTGTTTCAAAATACCCTTTCTAAAGGTTAAAATCAAATTCGTGTCAGCTCTTGAAAAAAATAGATTCGTTTTGAGCCTCGCAATGCTCGCACTCGCCACCCTCGCGATCTTCGCGCCCGCTCTCGTTTTCGGAGCAACCGGCGGAATTCTTTTTGGCGCGCTTGTTTTTCATTCTCCCACTTTCGGAATTTTGGCGGCGATCCTCGCTTCCGTTTTTGGAGAATTCGGAAGAATGGAAGTTGCGGGAATTTCTTTTTTAATTTTAGATTTAGTCGCTCCCGCCGTTTTCGGAATTTGGCTGCTGCGAAAATTCACGCGGAAAGAAAAAATCATCCTCGACGGAATTTCGAGCAGCCTTTTAATTTTTTGGGCAATCGGATTTTTGAGTTTAATTTTTGCGAGCGGGGAACTTGCAGGCGAAGAATTAAAATTCGCGTTCCTCCATTTTCTCCGCTTCGTCGGAATCTCGGGAATGCTGTTCGTCGCACGGGATTGCGGGAGAAAGGAAGCCTCTGGAATTTTGAATTCGCTTCTTTTCGCCGGATTTCTGCTCGCGATTTCCGGCTTCATTTTACTGCGAGTTTTCCCCGACTTCACGGCAGCCGGTTTGACGGAAGCGGGTTGGGACCCCCCTATCGGAAGATTGGCTTCGACTTTCTTCGATCCGAATTTCACAGGCGGTGTATTTGCATTCCTGCTCGCAATTTTGGGAGGCAAATTTTTGCGAGAACGAAAATTCGCGAAGCAGGTTTTTTTAATCGCGGTTGAGGGAATTTTGGGAATCGCGCTTTTTCTGACTTTTTCGCGAAGCGCATTGCTCGC
>JAHISY010000001.1 GCA_018817365.1 Patescibacteria group bacterium
ATATTTTTTTCAAAATTACTCCCCCATTGAGTCGTTACTTTTTGCAGTCGCGGTCGCCGTTGCGGCAGTCCCGGAAGGACTACCAGTCACGCTCACCACTGCGCTCGCGCTCGGAATGCAAAGGTTGGTCCGCAAACGCGCATTGATTCGCGAGTTAAAATCTGTCGAAACTTTGGGCGGCACGACTGTAATTTGCAGCGATAAAACCGGAACGCTTACGCGGAATCAGATGAGCGTATCGCGCGGCTGGCTGGCAGAAACGGATGAATTTCTCGTGAGCGGTGGTGGCTACAATCCACAAAAAGGAAAAGTCGAAATCGCAAAAACAAATTCCGCAGCCCGCTTACTTTTTTCAATCGCGGATTTTTGCAATGAAGCCGCTCTCGTAGAACGCGGAAAAAATTGGAATATCGTAGGCGATCCCACAGAGGGTGCGCTCAAAGTGGCTGCGCGAAAATTTGGTTTGCCAATCTGCAAAATTAAACCAACTCAAGCTTTTCCTTTTGAAAGTGAGCGCAAACGGATGAGCATCGTTTTTGACAGTAAAATTTTCACGAAAGGCGCTCCCGAACAATTGCTGGCTGTTTGCACACACTATCTTCACGGGAAAGTAATCCGCAAACTTGACACGAAAACACGCAAAAAAATTCTCAATCAAACGAATATTTTTGCTAATGATGCTTTGCGGGTGCTCGGTTTTGCATACCGCAATTTGAAAAAGAGGGAGCAGCCGACTGTAAAAACTGCAGAACAAAATTTGATTTTCGTCGGGCTGCTCGGAATGCATGATGCTCCTCGTCCCGAGGTTCGCGAAGCGGTGCAGCTTTGCCAACAAGCGGGAATCCGCATCACTATTGTGACGGGAGACAACGGACTCACTGCGGCGGCAATCGGTCGGGAAATTGGCATTGCTGACGAAGACACGCCGATTTTCACCGGAGATCAGCTGCGCAAAATGAGTCCCCGCGAACTCAAAAAAATTCTCCGGCAAAAACGAAATCTTGTTTTTGCGCGCGTGCAGCCTGCAGATAAGTTGCGAATCGTGGAAGCTTACAAAAAAATTCAAGAAGTGGTCGCAGTCACCGGCGACGGAGTGAATGACGCGCCGGCGCTGAAGTGCGCGGATATCGGAGTAGCAATGGGTCGGACCGGATCGGACGTGGCGAAAGAAGCGGCGGATCTCGTGCTCACGGACGATTCTTTCGCGAGTGTCATCGCCGCAGTTGCGGAAGGTCGGAGGATTTATGCCAATATGCGTAAATTTATTCTTTATATTTTTTCCTCGAATATCGGTGAACTTGTGGTAATTTTCGCCGCGGTTTTGATTGCTTTCCCCGCTCCGCTCACCGCAGTTTTGATTTTGATGGTCGATCTCGGCACTGACTTGCTGCCCTCTCTCGCGCTCGGCGTTGATCCGCTCGAGCCAGCGGTGATGCGGCAGCCTCCGCGCAATCCTAAACGGAGGATCATGGAAAAGAATTTCATTCTACACTTGCTGTGGGTCGGCGGGCTGATCGGAATTTTAGTCTTGATCGGCTACTTTTGGATTCTTTACAAAGATGGGTGGAGCTGGGGTGAAGTGCTCGTTTTTGATTCGGAAATCCACCGTCGAGGAATGAGCTTCGCTTTTGCCACTCTCGTGATTGCGCAGCTTTTCAATTCTTTCAATTTCCGCTCCGAAACCACCTCTGTTTTCTCTCCCAAAATTCGCTCGAATCCGCTGCTGTGGGGCGCCGTCGCAATTTCTGTTTTGCTCGCAGTCACGGTGGTAGAGCTGCCAGCCGCGCAAAATGCGTTCCGCACAGCTTCCCTCTCGCTGCGCGAGTGGGGTATGATTGTCGCACTTTCTGCAAGCATTTTATTTTTTGAGGAAATGAGAAAGCTGCTTCGCAGAATTTTTTAATTTTTGCAATTTTTAAACCTGCCGGCAGGCAGGCAAATCTTACATTCTAATTTTTAAAAATTTAGATTTGGGATTTATTTACAAAATTAAAAATTATAAAATTTAAAAATTGAATTATCCTCCCCCATCTCGCAAACTTCATTTAATTTTTTGGACTGTAATTTTCTTTGCAATCTTCCTTCTCTTTCGAATGTTTGGTGGCGAAAAAATCCTCCTCTCACAGTCAAAGTTAATTCGCGTGGACTGGCCGACTCACCTCGAATTCTGCGGAGAAGAAGTTCCGCTTGAGGATTTTTATATTCGCGAGGCGTGGGAAAAAGAATTTCTCGTTACGCTCGCGCAGGATTATCAAAATATCCTTTATTTAAAAAGGTCTCCTAAGTACTTCCCACTGATTGAGAGTGAACTGGAAAAACGCGGGTTGCCGGATGATTTGAAATTCATCGCGGTGGCAGAGAGCGCGCTCCGCGAGGATGCTCGCAGCTCGGCAGGGGCGGAAGGAATTTGGCAATTTATCCCAGAAACCGCGCAGAGGTACGGTTTGCGGGTGGATGGGGAAATTGACGAGCGCAAAAATTTCGAGAAAGCGACTCCCGCCGCACTCGATTATTTAGAATTTCTCCACGAAAAATTCGACTCGTGGACTCTTGCGGCAGCAGCTTACAACGCCGGTGAGAACGGGATCGAACGGCGACTGGACGAGCAAATGGTGGGAGATTATTATGATTTGTATTTAAATGAGGAAACTTCGCGCTATCTTTTTCGTATTCTCGTGATCAAAGAAATCATGAATTCTCCAAAAAAATACGGGTATGAAATCACGAAAAATGGATTTTTTGCATGGCCGAATTTGGAATTGAAAACGGTAGTCGGACCGATTGGAGATTTGGCTGCTTTTGCGCGAGAAAATTCAACCACTCTTCGCGCGTTGAAAGAGCTGAATCCATGGATTGTAGGAGATGGGATTCCGAGCGGAAGTTTCCGTGTGAAGATACCGCGGTGAAAATTTATGTTGAGATTTTGCCCTGCCGATTTCAAATCATCTGAATCGTGATTCGCTTGATTAAATGATTAGCATGATTCTTTTCTTTGAGCTTGGCTCGAAAATATTGCAGGGTGGTGATTTGTGAAGGTGGTAATCTGCGTAATCATAATAATCAGCGTAATCAGTGGTTCAGACAATTTTGTAGGGACGAGGCATGCCTCGTCCCTACAACAACACGCTAATCAAGATCGTCTGAACCATGATTCATTAGCATGATTAGGAAAACCCGACCCCTAGCTCTGCTGATTCTACTTATTTTTCAAGCTCCTGCTTCGCTGCCCCCTTGGCAGGGGGCTTCTGAATTTGTTCTCCCCTGCCAAGGGGAGATGTCCGAAGGACAGAGGGGTCGGGTAGTAGTCTCGCTAATTTTAAATCCTTTAATCAGAAAAATTAAGATTCAAATTTCAGTTCTGTCTCGCGGAACAAAAATCCACTTTCCATTGTCCAAAATCCAATTTCCAATCTTACTTTTGCAGATAAATAGTCTGCGTCGGAAAAGCCATCTCAATCCCCTCTTTTTCGAAGGCTTCTTTGAGCGCGAGATTGATGGATTGTTGCGTATTCATGTAATCGAGATATTCACGATTTTTGACGAAATAAACCACTTCAAAATTTAAGCTGGAATCACCGAATTCTTTGAAATGGCAACGCTCAAATTCCGAGAGTTCTTCCGCCACAATAATTTTTTCTACGATTGGAGGAATCTTTTGGAGTTTCTTCGAAGAAGTCGCGTAAACCACTCCGAACGCAAAAACTGCCCGCCGTTTTTTCATCCGTTTGAAATTTTTGATGCGAGTGGAAGTAAGTTCCGCGTTTGAAACGACGAGTTCCTCGCCTTGCAAAGTGGTGAT
>JAHISY010000019.1 GCA_018817365.1 Patescibacteria group bacterium
CGCGCACTTCCATCACACTCGATCCGACCGAATCGTCAATGAAAAAATCAGCCTTCGAAAGCTCATCCATCACCCCACCAATCCGCGCGAACTCTTCGTCGGTGAGTTTGCCTTTGTGCAGCCGCCATGAATCCACGCCGAGCAAACTCGCGAACATCCGATCGACGAGCTGCTCCTTCGACATTTCGAGAGAGAGGAATCCGACCTTTTTGCCATCCCGCAGCGCGACATTTTGAGAAATATTCAACGCGAGCGCGGTTTTCCCCATTGAGGGGCGAGCCGCGAGGACAACCAGATCAGCCGCTTTCATTCCCGACAAGATATGGTCGAGCGAACGGAAACCGGTTGCCACGCCGAGAATCGCATCTTTATCTTCGGCATCGTGGAGTTCCGCGAATTCATCAAATCTCCCCTGCAAAATTTCCCTCACTGAAACAAACTTGTCGCGAATCAAATTTTGCGTGACTTTGAATAAACTTTGCTCTGCTCTTTCGAGAAGGTGATTCGTCTCGCCGCCCTCTTCGAGCGCGAGACCGGAAATTTCCTGCCCGGTCGAAAGCAGTTTGCGGAGAGTCGATTTTTCTTTCACGATTTTCGCGTACTCGAGTACATGGCTCGAAGTCGGAGTTTCTTCAGTAAGTTCCGCGAGATAGCTTCTGCCACCGATCATTTTTAACGTTTTTTTGTCTTTCAGTTTTTGCGAAAGCGTGAGTAAATCGATAGGCGCGTGTAACGAAAAAAGTTCCACTACGGCTTCGAAAATCTTTTCATGTCTCGGTTCGTAAAAATCGTTCGCCGCCAGCAAATCCGCGATTTTGATAATCGCATCTTTATCGATCAGCACGCTCCCGAGGACTCCGCGCTCTGCTTCGATGGAGTGGGGGGCTATTTTCGCGGGTGAAGTTTTTTTGGGTGGCATCAGATTTACATTCTAGCAAATTTACTTTCGAATTTTGAATCAAAAGTTTGTGCGATGACTTTATTTTTTCTCACATTTATTATTAATACATTTACATATATTAGGATTAGGTTCGCAATCATGTTTATTGCCAACATTTTTCCACCACCATTCAGAACTTACGCAACCTCCTGGTTCTGTCACTTCACAATATTCCCCATCAACACAGTCATCCTGTGATTCACAATAATATTTTTCATCAACATTTTGACTGATTGGTTGACTGCTGCAGCCTATTATGAGTGACACAAAAAAAGTGTAACAATTATTTTTTTGTCATTTGGATGAAATTAGGAAAACAATTTCTAAAAATTCCGAACCTTCGCCGCTGCCGGATGATCTTTCAGTTTTTGTAAAACTTTTGCTTCGATTTGGCGGATTCTTTCGCGCGTCACTCCGAATTCTCGTCCCACCTCCTCGAGCGTATGACCGATCCCGTCTCCTAATCCGAAACGCATTTTCACGATTTTCCGTTCACGGGGAGTGAGGTGGCGGAGCATATCGCCGATTGCTTCGTTGATGAGTTGGCGATTCGCGGATTCATTTGGCGCGAGAGTTTGCTCGTCCTCGATGAAATCCTCGAGTTTGGAATCCTCTTCCGCCCCGACCGGCGCTTCGAGCGAAACAATGTCTTGGCTGATTTTCAAAATGTGACGGACCTTCTTTACTTCCAAATCCATCTCCGCGCCGATTTCCTCCGCAGTCGGTTCGCGTCCGAGTTCTTGCACCAATCTGCGTTGTGTGTGGGTCAATTTATTAATCGTCTCGACCATGTGGACGGGAATGCGAATCGTGCGCGATTGATCCGCGATCGAGCGCGTGATTGCTTGCCGAATCCACCAGGTCGCGTAAGTCGAAAACTTAAAACCGCGCGAGGGATCGAATTTTTCCACTGCGCGAAAAAGCCCGATCGAACCTTCTTGAATCAAATCGAGAAAACTCAAACCTCTTCCGATGTACTTCTTCGCGATCGAAACGACCAAACGGAGATTCGCTTCCGCGAGGCTCTGTTTCGCGCCCTGATCGCCTTTCGCAATTCGCTTCGCTAACTCAATCTCTTCTGAATGCGAAAGCAGCGGCACTCTCCCGATTTCCGAAAGGTACATTCGAATTGAATCATTCGCAATTTCAGTAAGATCGGTAAGCTTTTTTTCTTTCTTTTTTACTTTTTTCTTAATGTTTTTCTCGTCCACATCTTCCTCTTCCTCCTCTTCTTTAATTTTTTTATTCCACACGATTGCCTTTTTTTGATCGATAATTTCCACTCCCAAATCTTGCAAAATTTCCACAAATTCTTCGATGAGATCCAAATTATCTTCGATCGGCGGAAGCGCGCCCTCAATTTCCTGATGCGTGACAAAACGCTGTTGCCGACCTTTTACAATCAATTCCCGTCCAATTTTGGGGAATTTTTTTAATTGTTCACTCGAAGGTGAATTGATAAATATGCGAACTTTAGCCATAAAAAACGGGGAATGAGATGGAAGGAAGGGAAACGGTAGCGCGGATTTTAGGGAAGAAATGGAGAAAAAGCAAATTTTGAAAATTAATTTCGCTTTTCAAGTTCAGCAATTGCTGCATTATGCATTACAAAAAAATCAGTTTCTTTCCCTGTAAATTTTTTAAATTGAAAAACTCCTTGCCAAGCAAACATTTCCAGCCCATCAATTGTTTCACAACCCGCCTTTCTCGCATCTTTCAATAACTTCGTCTCGCGAGGATTGTAAACAATATCGAAGACGAGCGGCTGATGTTTTTCGAACCACTTCGGGTCAACAAAGCTCATCCCCTCGAATTTTCCCTTCATCCCAAGCGGAGTCGAGTTTACGAGAATGTCGGGATCGTAATTTTCGAGATTCTGAATGAAATCGAAATTTTGGATTCGATCGCCAAAATCTTTTTTTAGTCCCTCGAATTCCCAAGCCTCGCGGGTCACGACTGTCACCTCGCAATTTTTCTCAAGCAAAGCGAAAACAATCGCTCGTGCTGCGCCGCCGCCGCCGAGCACAACGACACGCTTTGCGGCTAATTGAATTTCCGCATCTTCTGCGAGAGCAAATTGAGCGCCCAAATAATCAGTATTATCTCCCATCAATTTATCTCCTTCCCAATAAACAGTATTCACTGCCCCGATTTTTTTCGCCGCGTCTGTCACCTCGTCGAGCAGCGGAATAATTTTTTCTTTATGGGGGATTGAGACAGATAGTCCGTCGATATGTTCTTCGCGAACTTCTCGAACAAAATCCTCCAGTTCTTCGGGAGATTTTTCAAAAAATTCGTATCTCGCGCCGATTTTTAATTTTTTAAAAGCAGCGCTGTGCATTGCGGGGGAGAGGGAATGACCGGCGGGATACGCGAGAATTCCGAAAGTTTTGGGCAATTTTTAATTTTTGAAATAAATTTAAAATCTAGATTTTAAAAATTGAAAACTTAAGATTTATCGCGTCCTCCGTCTTGTCCGCCGTAGCCAGAGCGAAGGAGGAAGCGAGGCGAAGGATGGATTAAAAATTATAAAAATTCAAAAACTAAAAATTATTTCTCCTCAACTATTCCCTCCTATTTTTCTGAACCTTCTTGCTCCTTCCCTTTTTTCTCTTCTTTCAATTCATCGGCAGGCTGCTCCTCATCCTTTTTTACTTCCTCTTTTTTCTCAGCATCACTCTCTTTCTCCTCTTTTTTAGAATCGCTTGATTTTTTCCCCTCGTCATCTTTTTTGGAACCGTCTTTCTGGGAATCCGAATCACTCGGCTCTTTTTCAGCCTTCGTTTTTTCTTCTTTTTTTCCAGTCGATTTTTCCGAATTTTCTTCTTCTTTCAATTTCACTTCTCCTTCGAGTTCGGCGGTATTCAAAATATCAATTTCCCATCCCATGATTTCACCCGCTAACCTCACATTTTGACCACTTTTCCCGATCGCGAGCGCGCGCTGATCTTCCGCCACGTAAACTTCCACACGCTTCTCATCGTCGTGTTTCACGAAATAATCAATCTTCGCCGGAGAGAGAGTTTCTTTCAGCATCGTTTCGAAATCGTCGGAATACTCGATCACATCAATCCGTTCGCCGTTTACCTCGTCGGTAATATTTTGAATCCGCACACCTTTTTGTCCGACGCACGCTCCGACCGGATCGACATTCGAATCGATCGAATCGACCACGATTTTGCAGCGCACTCCCGCGTCCCGCGCGATGGCTTTCACCACCACTGTCCCGTTCCGCACTTCCGGTATTTCCAATTCCATCAAACGGAAAATCAAACGGGGATGGGTGCGCGAAACTTTCAACATCGAACCCCGCGGAGTGAGCTCCACTTTTTCGAGATAAACTTTCACGCGCTGACCTTGCTGGTATCTTTCGCGCGGAATTTGATCGCGCGGCTCGAGCACCGCAGTGGTGCGATCGAGCTCGAGATGGACGAAGCGACCTTCGGTGCGATGCACGAGCGCATTCAAAAGCTCGTCTTCCCTCCCGCTGTATTCAGTGTAAATCGCTTTTCTTTCCGCTTCTTGAATTTTTTGGATGATCACCTGTTTCGCCGATTGGCTCGCGATCCTCCCGTAATCGAGAGGCGTCACATCAATTTTAATTTTTGCGCCGACTTTTAATCCTTTTTTAATCTGCTGCGCATCTTTCACGCTGATTTCCGCTTGATGATTTTCCACTTTTTCCACGATTGTCTTCACGAGCAGCACAGCCGTCTTTCCGCTTTCTTTGTCGAGAATCACTTCTAGATTTTGATCACGATTGCCAAAATCTTTGCGGTATGCGGCTTTGATTGCATCCTGCACTGCTTCGAAAACCGATTCCGCATCGATTTTCTTTTCATCGCAAACTTGATTAATCGCCGCGGCGAAGTTTTGGGCGTTGATACTCATTGGGTAGGAGGATAAAGGTTTGGAGAAAACCCCGAGCTTGATTGCTTCAGGTTCGAAAAGATTTTAGAGGAAAAGTTTCAGAAAAGCAATTTTTTGTACGCGTCTGCGATACCTTAGATTTTTGACCGAACCAGATCAACGGATTTTTAGTTTGAAAAAATACTTGGAGATTCCTGTCTGCCACGGCGGATTCCATAATCGTGCTGCCAAAAACTAACTCCTGAATGGAGGGTGGAGGGTGGAGGCTTGCAAATCATCCACCTGCTGAAATTCAAGCCTCGCTTGCTAACCACCTTTGCAAATCTCCCCAACCCCTCTTTTCCGAAAGAGGGGCTTTCTTTTCGGCTCGCTTTGCTCGCTCGAAAAGGAGAATTTATTTTTTACAAAAAAAGACAACTGTCTTTTCCCTCTTTTTAAAGAGGGAAGGCGAAGCCGGAATTAAAAAAATTGGATGTGGATAATAGAGACGGAGATTTGCGGAGATTTGCAAAGGCGAAGCACTCGCGTGAAAAACAGTTAACCTGCCACCTAGGTGGCAGGTTAACTCCACTCCGGCAGAGCCGGAGATTTGTAGCAGGAGTTTTTAAACAAAACGAGGTTTCGGAGCCGGAGATTTGATTGAGGCGAAGCAGGAGTTAAAAAATTGAAGGCGGACAGCAGACCTGCCGGATACTTTCTTTCTGGGGTGGAGAGAATTTGGAGATAAACAAACTGTTTTTCCGTTGATCTTTCTTGTTTCCTTTTTGTTAAACAGGAATTAAAATCCTCTCACTTTTTATCATTTAACAAAATTTAAAATGTTCCCTGTCCCCGATAATGTCTTCTTCACAAAAGGCGTTGGCGTGCATACTGAGAAACTTCAATCGTTTGAATTAGCTCTCCGTCATGCCGACATCGAACAACAAAATCTTGTTATGGTTTCCTCGATTTTTCCACCCCACTGCAAAATTATTACTCGTAAAGAAGGATTGAACCGTCTTAGAGCCGGAGCGATTAATTTTTGCGTAATGGCGCGAGCCGAGACGAGTGAGCCAGGTCGCGTGATCAGCGCAAGTGTCGGTCTCGCCCGACCAGTCGACAAGAACCGCTACGGCTATCTTTCCGAACACCACGGCTACGGCATGAATAGCAGAAACAGCAGTGAGTACGCCGAAGACTTGGCTGCCACCATGCTGGCGACCACGTTGGGTATTCCTTTTAATTCAGATGATGCATGGAATGAGCGCAAACAGGTTTACCAAACCAGCAAATTGATTATTGACAGCCGCTCTGTCACTGCCTCTATCAAAGGTGATCCGAAAGGTCGCTGGACTTGCGCCATCGCCGCCGCCGTCTTTCTTTTCAAAGATTAGGATCTTCTTCAAAGGATTAATTCTTTTAAAATGTCAATTACAAAATTTATTGAAAAAAACTTTAAACACTTCAATTCGCGAGAATTAGTGGACGCCGCAAAAGCTTATAAAATACATCTCGAATCTGGAGGCAAAATGATGATTACGCTTGCCGGAGCTATGAGCACTGCCGAACTTGGAATTAGTTTGGCTGAGATGATTCGAAAAGATAAAGTTCACGCAATCGCAACCACGGGTGCGAATTTAGAAGAGGATGTTTTTAATTTGATCGCGCACGATTTTTATAAATTAGTGCCAAATTACCGCGATTTGAATCCGGCAGACGAAGCTAATTTGTTGGCAAGGCATTTAAATCGCGTTACCGATACCTGTATCCCGGAAGAAGAAGCTTTTCGCCGAATTGAAAAAGTAATTCTAAATGAGTGGATGACCGCCGACGATTCAGGCAAGCGTTATTTTCCGCACGAATTTATGTATCGGATTTTGCGCAGCAAAAAATTAGTAAAACATTACCAGATCGATCCGAAGAATAGTTGGCTGCTGGCTGCCTGCAAAAAAAACTTGCCAATTTTTGTACCTGGCTGGGAAGACTCGACACTGGGAAATATTTATTCCGCACATGTAATAAGTGGTGACATCAAAAAAGTGCATACAGTACGAACTGGCATCGAATATATGACTGAACTTGCCAACTGGTACACAAATACAGCTAAACAAGAATCTACGATTGGATTCTTCCAAATCGGCGGTGGCATTGCCGGCGATTTCCCAATTTGCCTCGTGCCGATGCTCCATCAAGATTTGCGACGCACCGATACTCCACTTTGGGGATATTTTTGCCAAATTTCAGATAGTACGACAAGTTATGGAAGCTACTCCGGCGCCGTGCCAAATGAGAAAATTACTTGGGGAAAACTTGGTGTCAATACGCCTAAATTTATGATTGAATCAGATGCATCTATCGTGGCGCCGCTGATATTTGCCTATGTTTTGGGTAAATAATATTTTCATTGTTGCTTAAATTCGTTCCTAAATCTCGTTCTTTTCTTGGTTGTGATGTCGATTTCAAACCAACAGAAAAATCCAAAGCTATAGTAATCCCTTGCGGAATTGAAGCTTCGGTGAGTTATGGCAGCGGCGCCAAAAAAGGACCGGCTGCAATCATATCTGCCAGCCAGCAGGTTGAGCTTTTTGACGAAGAATTTTGGCAGGAACCTTATCGGCAGTATGGTGTGGCTACTTTAGAAAAATTCCCTTTCAAAAAATCTTTCCCTGCCGCGCTTGCGCAAATTACCGAAATTGTCGGTCAGGTTTTGGCGGAAAATAAATTTCCGCTAATTCTCGGCGGTGAGCACTCTCTCACTCCTGCGGCAGTAAAAGCATTCACAAAAAAATTCGGCGAAATTTCAATTCTGCATTTCGATGCGCATGCGGATTTGCGCGACGGTTATCTCGGCGAAAAATTTTCCCACGCCGCCGCCATTCGCCGCTGTCTCGACAATTCCCAAGTGGTCAAAGTGGTCTCGGTGGGGGTTCGCTCGATCTCGGCAGAAGAAATTCCTTTTCTAGAAGCTAATCCTCAGCGGATTCAGATTTTTTGGACCAAGGATAAATCTCATTGGCGATTAGCCGAAATCCTAAAAGCCTTACCCGCCCAACGACCGGTCTATCTTTCTTTTGACCTCGATGCCTTTGATCCGAGCCTGTTGCCCGCTACCGGCACACCTGAACCCGGCGGATTATTTTGGGACGAAGCGCTCACGCTAATTCGCGAGATTGCCAAAAACAGGAATATCATCGGCGCGGATATTGTCGAGCTAGCTCCGATCAAAAATCTGCCTGCCTCCGAATTCATCGCTGCGAAGCTGGCTTACAAGGTTTTGAACTACGCATTGCGAGAGTGATCCTCGATAAAACTGTCAGTAGCTATTTTTTGCAAAAAATAATTTACCTTTCTCTCTGAAAGAAAATTTTTGTGCTGCATAGGTTCAGATACATCCTGGACTGTGAACTAACCAAATAATCACAGTCCAAGTGCCCACAATCTTCATCGGACGTTGGATCCGCGGAGCTGGTAAATTCCTCCGTATGGGAACCACTGAACTCACCAAAACTCCTGTTGAACAA
>JAHISY010000020.1 GCA_018817365.1 Patescibacteria group bacterium
AAAATCGGCATTCTCGCAAGCTCAAAAACCTCCGAAATCCAAAACTTCTATTTTGCTTTTTTGGCTATGAAAAACATTTTACCGATTTCATAAACGATAATACTGAACATCGCATAACTTCCCAGCACAATCCACTCCTTCAGCCCCAATGGAACCGTATGCAAAATACCATTGAAGAAGGGCACGTAGATTGCTACCAAAATCATTGCAATACCGAATATCGTGGAAAGATTGACCAGTCTGTTTTGAAAAGGGTTGTATGTGAATATTGAATCTGTCAGCCCCCTAACGGAAAAAATATAGAAACGAGAAGCAACCCCTAGCCCCACAAAAGCAATGGTGCGAGCATAATCTATATCTCCTGTGGTTTTCCAAAAATAATAAAATATAGCAAATAATGATAGCGTTGAAATAATAATAAATAACGCCAACAGGCGTTTGAGATTTGGGTTGAGGATTTGTTCTTTTGAGCCTCTTGGCGGTCTCTTCATTACATTTTTGTTTACAGACTCAAATGCCAAAGCCATAGAGGGTATGGAGTCTTCAATTATTTTAATCCATAATATTTGTACTGGTAAAAGTGGTAATGGTAGAAGCAACACAATAGCGGCGCTTACCAACACCACTTCATTAAAAGAATTGGCTAGGAGATATAAAATAACTTTTCTGACATTATCAAAAGTCCCCCGACCCGTTCTGACGGCTTCGACGATAGTTTTAAAATTATCATCTAATAAAACCAGATCAGCAGTTTCTTTCGCCACATCAGTGCCAGAACCGACAGCTATGCCAATATCAGCTTTTTTCAAAGCGGGAGCATCATTGACTCCGTCTCCTGTCATAGCGACGACTTCGCCATTTGCTTGCAGGGCAGCGACAATTCGAATTTTATGTTTTGGCTCCACTCGGGCGAAAATAGTGATTCTATGAACTAGTTTTTGTAATTCTTCATCAGAAAGATTGTCTAAATCCGTGCCTTCCAAAACATTTTCAGAGGTTACTTTTAAACCCAATTCTCGCACGATAGCCGTGGTGGTGAGCCTGTGATCACCTGTGATGACAACTGGACGAATACCTGCGCTTTGGCAAAGCTTGATGGTATCTTTGGCTTCTGGTCTCAAGGGATCTTTTAGCGCGACTAGTCCGACAAAAACCAGGTTGTTTAGATTTTCTTTGGTAAATTCAACATCGTTTTCTTCCAATTTATAAGCGACTGCTATTACTCGTAGTCCAGTGCTTGTTAACTCCTCGTATTGTTTTTGAATTTCTGTTCTTCGGTTTTCAGTCAAAGCCTCTTTTTTTCCTTCGATATCCACAAAAGAGATTAAAGGCAGAAGTTTTTCCGGCGCCCCCTTGGCGTACACAGCATATTTTTTGCCACGAAGCGCTTTAATCTTGTGTCGGGTAGCCATGAATTTATATTCGGAATCAAAAGGAATTTCCGCGATTCTCGGCTCCTCTTTTTCCAATTCTTCTTTTTTCAGACCAGCCGCCCGCCCCGCCAAAAGCAAAGCTTTTTCTGTCGGACTACCAACGATAGTCCATTTATGCAATTCGTCTTCCGGATTTTCAATAATGGCGTTATTGCACAAAAGACCAATTTTCAAAGCAATAATATGGCTGGCTTCGCCATCCGGCTGAATCGTTTCTGAAAATTTGTTGCCATCGTGAGAGAGCTTGGTGGTTTCGGTAATAATCTCAGTCACCCTCATTTCGCCTTGAGTGAGGGTGCCTGTTTTATCAGAGCAAATCACCGACACAGATCCCAAGGTTTCTGCAGCTATCATTTTTCTCACTAATCCTTTTTGTTTAGCAAGACGCTGCATACCAATCGCCAAAATGACGGTCATGGCCGGCAACAATCCTTCTGGCACTGCCGCCACTACTACAGCCACAGAAGTCATAAACATTTCCAAAAGCGGTTTACCTGTCAGTATTCCCAAGCTAAAAATAAAAACATTCAAGACAACCAGGATGACTCCAATTGTTTTCCCAAACCGAACAAGCTGTTTTTGCAAAGGTGTTTCGCCTTCTTCGGTTTCTTTGACCAAGGTGGCAATGTGTCCGATTTCCGTTTGCGATCCCGTCGCGGTCACGATGGCTTTGGCCTTTCCTCGAGAAATTACCGTCCCCAAATAAACCATATTTATCCGATCTGCCATAGCAGTGTTTTGCGGCAGCGTGTCAATATTTTTATTTATAGACATTGATTCGCCGGTGAGAGCGGATTCAATCACTTCCAAATCGTGCGTCTCGATCAAGCGAGCGTCAGCCGGAACCTTGTCTCCGGGAGATAAAATAATAATATCTCCGGGAACAATATTTTCTTGAGCCACGATCATTTCTTTGCCATCTCGAATTACTTCAGCTTTATATTTCACCATTTGCTTCAGGCGGGACAGAGCTTCGTTCGCTTTGTGTTCTTGCAAAAATCCGACAACACCACTGACTAGAATGACTGCCAAAATAATCCAAGCATCCACAAAATGTTTCGTGGCAAAACTAATAATTAAGGCAACAAAAAGAATGTAAATGAGTGGATTTTTGAATTGATTCAAAAAAAGTGAGAGGGCGGATAGTTTTGCCTCTTCTGGCAATTTATTAAAACCGAATTTACCCAAGCGTAAAGAAATTTCTTTTTTTGAGAGTCCAGAATGACTTGCCTTCAAATTACTAAGAACTTCTTTGACTGATATATGGTGATAATTATTAATTGTTTTCATGGCAATGGTTTTATAAAATAAATAAATCGTTTTCGCAGTCCTATATCAAGTGCGGGATAAACTCCGCGAAGGAAGCACCTTATTCCCCTTCTATAAAAAATTAAAAACAAGTTTACCCTTTTAAAAAAGCTTATCAAAAGTTCCTTGTTGTTCAAAGAAAATTTGAATCTCAACCAAAATTTTGATACTTTGAAAATAAAGTCCGCTATAAAAATTTATGAAAAAGCCTCAATTCCCTTCTCATAAAATTGGCATTCTCGCAATCCACGGCGATGTCGCAGAACACGCGGCAGTTTTGGCAGAGCTGAATCTCGAAGCAGTGGAAGTTCGCGCGGCGAAAGATTTTAAAAATCTGGATGGTCTAATTCTCCCCGGCGGTGAATCCACCACTATTTACGATTTGGCGAAAACTTACGGGTTAATCTCTCCGCTTCGTAAATTCATCGTCACTCCCAGAAAAAATCTACCAACTACCAAATACCAACTACCAACTATTTTGGCGACTTGCGCGGGATTAATTTTACTCGTGAAATTTGGACTGCTGAATGTCGAAGTCGAACGAAACGCTTACGGTCGGCAGTTGAATTCTTTCGAAGCGGACTTGAAGATCCCGATTCTCGGAAGCCGGAAATTTCCGGGAATTTTCATCCGTGCGCCGAAAATTTTGCGAACAGGAAAGGGCGTGGAAATTTTGGCGGAATTTGAAGGCGCACCGGTTTTTGTCCGGCAGCGGAATATTTTTGCAGCGAGTTTTCATCCGGAACTCACGGATGACCTCCGCATCCATAAATTTATTTTTGGGTTAAAATTCCCGCAATGAAAATCGAAAAACTTCAAAAGATTGCCAACCAGCTTCGTGTCGAAGCGCTCGAAATGATTTGCGGAGCGAAGTCGGGGCATCCCGGCGGAAGTTTGAGCGCGATGGATATTTTGGTGGCGCTTTATTTCGGCGGAATTTTGAAACACAATCCGAAGCAACCGGAAGATCCGAAGCGTGATTTTTTCGTGCTTTCGAAAGGTCACGCGAGTGCGGCTCTTTACGCGGTGCTTGCTGAACGCGGATTTTTCCCGAAAAAAGAACTCGCTGGTTTTCGCCGAATTAATTCGAATTTGCAAGGGCATCCGACTCCTCGCACGCCCGGAGTCGAGGTGGCGACCGGCAGCCTCGGACAGGGTTTGAGTTTTTCGGTCGGACTTGCGCTCGCGAAACCACAGAGTCATGTTTTCACGTTGCTCGGCGACGGCGAAATTCAAGAAGGACAAGTGTGGGAGGCGGCGATGGCTGCGCCGCATTTCCGACTTTCTAATCTCACCGCAATCGTCGATCGCAACCGCCTGCAAATCGATGGCGCGATCGCAGAGGTGATGAAGGTCGCTCCTGTCGCGGAGAAATTTCGAAGTTTCGGCTGGCGAGTGGTGGAAATTAACGGACACGATTTCACGGAAATTTTGCGGGAGTTGCGGAATTCCAAAAATTCAAAAAAACCGACGGCAATCATCGCGGAAACGGTGAAAGGAAAAGGCGCTCCTGCCGCAGAAGGAAAATTCGAATACCACGGAATGCCGCTCTCACCGGAAGAACTGGTCGCCGCGCGTCAAAACTTGATTTAAAATAAAATCGTAAAGATTCAAAACATTATTCCCGCTTTCCAAACCTGCCTGTCGGCAGGCATGTCCGCTCGCTCGAAAAGGAGAATTTATTTTTTACAAAAAAAGACAACTGTCTTTTCCCTCTTTTTAAAGAGGGAAGGCGAAGCAGGGATTAAAAAAATTGGATGTGGATAATAGAGACGGAGATTTGCAAAGGCGAAGCACTTACACAAAAAAACAGTTAACCTGCCACCTAGGTGGCAGGTTAACTCCACTCCGGCAAAGACGGAGATTTGTAGCAGGAGTTTTTAAATTAAACAAGGTTTCAGAGACGGAGATTTGGGCGGCGAAGCAAGAATCCTAACTATATTTAAGTGCTGTTTATCAAATACAACTGTCAATCTTATTTCATTCCTGCATAAATTATCCTTGAAAATTAGTGTTTATTTGAAAATTGAAAATTGTTTCTTGGAAATTAAAATTCCGCAAAATTAGCAACCTAAATGTTTCGGCTCATTTTCCGAGCAAGCTCTTCAACGAATCTCAAACCGCGTGAATTTAATCCCCGTCGCCACTCCGTAGCGGTTGATGTAAAAATCTCCGTAAACTGCAATTGAGCGGTCTTTATTTTCGCTTTTCGTAAAGTCATCGATCTCGCGCCATTTCAAACTGTTGTAAAGCGTGTAGCTCGCGCCATCAGCTGTCGTGAGAACATAATTCAAAATGCCGTTGATAATCTGCCGCGAAACAGTACCCGTCGCAAGCGATCCGTCATTCGCGGGAACCGTCGAAGCTGGAGCGGATTGCGCTTCGACTTTCTCAGATTGTATTGCTTGAATTTCTTGAATTTTCTGAACTTCCGAATTGGAATTTTGTGGAGCTTCTGCCTCGCTGTCTTCTTCCAGCTGAATGTTGTTGCCAAGCTGGTACGAGAAAGGTTTCCCGTTGAAATCGAGGCGCGGCAGCGAAGCAGTAGTTTTGGCGGTGGGTTTAATCATCATCGTAAAAAAGAGAGTTTGCTCCTCGAGAGCCGCGATGGAATTCGGTCGCCACACGAGCCGATTATTTTCGAACGCAAGCTCATTCGACAGCGTGCGAGTACACGCACTTTGGAGCGAATAGCTGAAATTCGGAGTGGCGGGCTGCGCGCTGCAAAGCAATAGGTTTTGATCTGCCGGTATCGAAACCGCAAGCTCTATCCCGCTTCGCGCTTTCGTGGTGCGATTGCCGAGCGTAGCGGAATATTCGAGAAGCGAGCCCGGCAAACTTTCGTTGCCGATGAAGTTTTTGCGGGAAACTTTCGCGCTAAAAAACGCATTTTCCAAATTATTTTCGGAGAGATACTCACGGTAAATCCGCGCTGCTTTCGAGCCTCCGGCGATTAAAAAGTCGTTCCCTTCCGCCGCAAATTCGCTCACGTCGAAATCGGCGGAAACGAAGAACTGACCGGCTGAATTTTGCGCGCCGGTGTCGATGCCAAACCAATTGCCTTCCGCCGCATAAATTTTGCCCGCGCGGTTATTGATGTCGGATTTGATTGCAAAGTTGGAATTTTGGAGAAAATTGTTGTAGCGGAATTCGCAACCCAAACTCGAGCGATGGAAATAAATCCCGCCGGCATTCTCGCGGAAAAAATTGCCCTCCGCTATCACCGGCACCGAGAGGATGCCCGCGTTCGTGATTCCGTTGCCGGCATTTTTGTAAATAAAGTTGCCGGTAATTTTCGTTTCGACGAGAGTGTCGAGTTCGATCGCATCGCCGGAATTTTCGGAAATAAAATTATCTTTGATCTCGCACTGATGGCTGCAAAAAATCCCGCCGCCGCCGTTTCGGCGAATCACATTTCCTTCGATCTTTTGACTGCTCGCGAAAAGAGCAATCGCCTCCCCGCTGTTTTCGATAATATTATTTTCGAAAAGAGAATTATTCACTTCGACGAACGCCCGTTTGCTGCGCATCCCGCCGTAGCGGAATTCCGCCCACTCGATCTCGCTGTCACGCGCATCGATAATCACGCTCCCCCAATCCCCCGCGTTCGGAGTTTTATTTTTGGAAGTAAAAATAATCGGCTGCGTGGAAGTGCCCCGCGCGATGAGTTTCGGCATTCTGATCTCGTCGTCGCGACCGCGGTAGCATGCCTCGCTGCCGTAACCGCGAAGACATTGACTCGTGATGTGGAGACTCATCCCTGAATCAAACTGCACCTCAACCCCCGACTCAATCGTAAGCGCCGCCCCACTCGTCACACGGCGAATTTTATCGTTGCGAGTGCTGCCTTTAATAATAATCGGACTCATTGCTTTCGTCCAAGTCGTGTCCACTACGACATCGAAATCTACGATTGTCTCGGCGCGAACTGGAGTAAAAGTAAAAGCCGCGAGGAAACAAGCGAGTAGGAAAAGTCTGCGGAAGAACATTTTTTTGAATTTAAAACTAGATCCCTAAAAGGAATCGCGGGTATTTTAGACTAAAAAGCGCGGAGAAAAAAATCGGGGAAATTAGTGGCGAAGCCAGCCGTAGCCTGAAGGGCGAAGGCTGGTAGGCGAGGGAATGCAGGGCTCATCTGTAAAAAACCAATTTCTCAATAAAAGTTGAGACATCAACTGATCTTTGCTTTTTTTCTGCACGAACTAATCATAGTAAATCAGGGTAATCCGATGAACCACAGTTCAGACAAATGAAAGCATCTTGCCAATCTCTTTTGTCTTGAATCCTGATTTTCCTGATTTACGGATTTTCTTGATGGCGTGGAAAGAAACCGCGTACTGAAAAATTCAGAATGCGCGTGAAAAAAAGAATCATGGTAATCAAATAATCAAGTGAATCATGATTCAGACAAAAACGGCGAATCGTCTGGAACTCGGATTACACTGATTATTATGATTACACAGATTACCGCTCCGCTAAATCACCACCCTGCAATATCTTCACGCCAAACTTACAGAAAAGAATCCGAAGAATCATGTGAATCCGATGAATCCGAGTTCAGACAATCAAATAATCAAGTGAATCACAGTTCAGACAATCTACTCCCCCCAAAAACCACCTTCCCGTCTCCTCACCCCACCTCCACAATCTTCATCACCTCATCCCCAAAGTGATTGATTACTTTGACGGCAATTTTGCCGGTTTTTGGTTTTGGAAATGGGCGGGACGTGGTGGAATATAATTCATCCCAAGCATCCTCGTTGATGTCAGCTTTTAATGCTTTTTTTAGCTTCTCATAAGGTTTGTCTGCTCCGAGGAAGTAGGCATGGGTGACGAAGAATGCTTCGCCGTTGTAATTAGTATCAATAAACCAAGCGGCGATTTCGTGTTCCGGATCGCCGGAACCGCTGGAGCGGATTTCACTTTTGACCGGATCGTAAATGTCCACACCAACAACCTCAACCGTCACACCTTCTTTGGCTTCCTTTACTTTTATATCGGGTTCGCCAAAGGCGATAAATAAATTACCGGAGCCAGTCTTTTTGAGTAAATCGCCCATGGAAAGATCGGGATTGATTTTGACTTTCATCACTTGCAAACCATTGATCTGCGAAGGTTCGGCAAATGCCGCTGCTTCGAATGAAGTGGCGCAGACGACCAAAAGATCGGCGAACTTCGCGGCGATTGCCGCGGCATCGCGGACGAAGTCGTCATCGATACTGCCAAATTCCGGACCGATGGAAACCGCAACTTTTTTCAATCCTTTATCAGTTTTATATTCTCCGATTGCCTGCACTTCCGGACCGCTGGGCAAAATATCGAGATTCACAAATTCCACTCGCGCGCCCTTTTCACCAGTCTGTACACCGGATTTCAAAAGGTTGCTCACGACTGTTTCTACGAATCGCTCAGATGAAAGCATTTCTTGCGCGTCGGAAACGCGATGCGGCGAAAGTGATTCGACGGTCAATGGTCCGGCTACGCGGACAATGTCTTTGTTTTCCAGCGGTTGGTCGTAGAGGACTTCTTGACCAGCTGGCTCATCATTTGCCAGAGATTTCAGAGTAACGTGCGGTACGATTTTGTATTCAAATCCAGCCGAAATACTATTTTCATCTTTGAGTTTGTAGTACGGAAATTTCGCTGTCATAAGACGAGTACGAGCCAAAGCCAAAGAAACACGCGAAGTATCAACCGTAATCCACCGCCTGCCCCATTGTTCCGCAACAAAAGCGGTCGTGCCGGATCCGCAAGTCGGATCAAGCACAATGTCACCGGGGTCGGTGGTCATGAGAAGGCAGCGTTGGATAACTTTTGTTGTTGTTTGAACTACATATATCTTGTCTTCGGCACCAAAACCTGTCGAGGTATCTAACCAATTATTATTTATAGTTGAAAATGGAAAGTCATCGGTAAATACCTTCCACCTCAGGGTATTACCTGTCGCGATGAGTCGTCCTTTTAAACGCAACCGCTCTATACCCTGAGGAGTTGTGCTCCATCCACGTTTAGGGAAATATTTCTTTTCCTTAAATTCTATCGAGAACTGAGATGCTTCAGAAAAAGATGCCGATTCTAATTTATTAGTTGAAAATATTTTTGCCTCATGTAAATCTTCACGATCAGCCTCTCTAAGGCTAATAATTTCTCCATTAGGAAGTTCACAGTACTTTTGAGGAGCTCGCTCTACCCACCCGCCATCATTAATATATAGCTCTCGAAATTTCGCCTGCTGCTTATCTTTCCCGTACCAAATTATGTAATCACCACTATTAGCAAGTGCTTTTGCTGTTTGTGCCCCAGCACGAAAAAATTTTATCTGAGATAAAAAATTTTCACTTCCAAAAACCTCATCCATTATCTCTCGAACATGATGCACATTTTCATCATTAATCTGCACAAAACAGCTTCCACTTTCTGTGAGTAATTCGCGAGCGGTAATTAAACGATCCCGCAAATATGAAAGGTAAGAATGAATACCAAGTTCCCAAGTATCACGAAAAGCTTTGACTTGCTCCGGTTGGCGGACGAAGTCTGTGATTTTGTTGTCTGCCACATTGCGCTTTCTAGTTGACACTTGCCAGTTTGAACCGAATTTGATGCCGTAAGGCGGATCAATGTAAATCGTCTGCACCTTGCCGCGCATGCCTTCTTTTTCCAGCAAACTATTCATTACAAGTAGCGAATCACCGAGAATCATTCTGTTTTGCCAATTGTCTTCGTGCTTATAAAAATCCACAGCCTTGCCGAATTGCTCCGCCGCCGTCTCGCCAAAGAGCATCATTTGCGGATTTTCTTCCGCGCCTAATTTCAATCGAGCGATAATGGCTTCGGGCGAAATCTTTTCCTGCACATAGATCGGCACGGTTGGCACAGCCAGCTCCTCGCCTTGTTCCTTTTTCCCAGCCCAATTCAGTTGAGGAT
>JAHISY010000021.1 GCA_018817365.1 Patescibacteria group bacterium
ATACAAAAAACTGAAAAATAATTTTTCGCCCGAACGCTGGGAAGCTTTTCAGAATGATGTTGATTTTTTCTTTCAGCATTTGAGTCCGAAAGTTTTGACTGATCGCGGCTACAACGCGACACCCCCGTGGAATAAAACCGGCTCCCTGATTGTCAACGCTTTGCCGCTCGAAAATCCCTCCACCATCCCAATCTTAATCTCTCTCGACTGCATACTTTTTGCAGGAATGGTTTTGCTCATTTTTCACGCGTTCGGATTGTTGGGAGTGTTTCTTTTTCTGATTTTGTGGGGGCTCAACCCGCTCGTAATGAGTCCGCTGCAATGGGGGTTTTTACGATTCGGCTGGATTGCCGCCCTCGTCGCCAGTTGCGGTTTTTTCAAGCTTAAACGCTACACGACATCGGGCGCGCTACTGGCTTGCGCGACGATGCTGCAAGTTTTTCCGATTGTTTTTTTGGGAGGACTGGTCTTCCGGGAAATCTGGAATTTTTGTAAAACAAAAAAAGTTTCGTCGCGAGCGCGTAAATTTTTACTCGGATTTTTAATCACCGCCGCCGTACTGTTTTTTTACGGCAGCTTCGATCGGTTCAATAACTTTGATTTCAGCCGTTGGTCGGAATTTTTCGAGAAAATTGTTGTCCACAGCCAAGCCTCATCAAATCAACGCAGCGGTCTCGCTTACCTCATTCCTGCAGAAGCCGCCATGCTTCGCCCGATTTTCGCAATTTTGATCGTGGCATGGTTCGCAATTGTCACCCGCAAACTTCCCCCCGACAAACTGATTCCAATCGGCTTTGTGTTACTTCCCGTTTTCGCTGCTCCAGCCTCTTATTATTTTTCGGTAATTGCCATTTTTGCACTCGCATTTGCCGATCTTTCAAAACGAAAAAATGTGATCGGCATTTCTTTAATTCTGCTTGCCTTCATTTTGCAAGCACTCAAAACAATCCAAGAAAATGTGTATCACAATTCCAACACCAGCTACCACTGGTCGGCGCTTGTTTTCCTGTTTGGTCTCGGAATTTTGACGATTTTTTCTGCTCGTTGGAAAAATAAAAGCGGTCGACTTTCTTCCGATTAAATCACCCGCGGAATAAATCTCCACCGAACTTTTTTCTGATACTCACGGTAATCCGGATCGGCGCGGAGATGCCTCTCTTCGGTAAACGCGCGCAGAATGTAAATCGCATTCCACGCGAGAAGGGAGAGAAACAAAGTGGGATTGAGAAAAGGGAGAAATTCAAACCACCATGCGAAATTTTTGGCGATGTAGGCGGGATGGCGAACGAAACGGTACGGTCCGCGCGAAACGATTCCGCGATTTGTGAGATTGCTGGCTTTGAAACCAAGCGCGATCGTCGCCCAAACATAAACACCAAAAGCGACTAGAATTCCAATTTTGAGAAAATCGAAAAAGTAACCGTCGGTCAGCCATGCCGAATTTTTGAGCAGCGGGATGAAATTGTCAGCAGCGGAATTGAAGGGCGGGTAGCAAATCAGTGCCACTACCCAGCCAGAGACAAAAGGATCAACCGATTTAATGTTGTTGCGAAGAAAACGAAATTCAAAAGCGTAGGCGAACGCGAAAACCACGGTGTCGATAATAAAAATGAGGTTAAAAATAAGATGGTAGCCCGACTGCCAAAAAAAGCTAAAAAACGACTGGTGGATATCCATTCCTTTCCAAGAAGCGAGGAAACTTTGAGCATGGGAGAAAAAGAAATTCAACATCAGCGGGAGAAAGAAAAATTTCACGAGAAAAGAGAGTGCTGCCGTCCGCGCCGCAGCGCGAATTTCCGGAGAACGATTTTTGCGAAAAATAAAGTCGCGGAGAACCACAAGTTTGTCTTTTCGGTAATTTACTTCGGTGGTGAAAAAACGAAAACGCAGAAAATAATACGGGATTCCGAAAATGAGATAACTGAGAAAAAGAAACTTCAAAACTGCGAATGTCTCTTCGCGCAACAGATTTGAGTAATAAGAATGCAGCGAGTAAATCGCAAAAAGCATCCCAAAAATCGCGAGATTCGTGAAATAGTGGGCGAAAATTCGAAGAAAAATCTTGCGCAAATCAGAGATCTAGTTCTTTGTGCAGAATGTCTGCAATATTATCAAATCCCGGCGGCGGATTGTTTTGGATTCGGGAATCGTAACGCAACACCACCGCCTCACCCGCCTGCGCATTCGTGGCTGATTCCGGACCGGACAATTCATCGTAGGCAATTTCAGTGAATGGATTTGCCTCGTCATTACAGTTAGAAATTTTCCAGTTACTAACGCCATAAGGATCAAGCGCGGAAGTCAAATTACCGCATTGAAAATATTCGCGGAGGTAAGCTAAATCGTACTCGACCGCCTCGTCCCACGACGGATCAGGAAAACCGCCGCCGATTACATACGGTCGTCGAGAGACGGGACAATCTAGGTCGTCATTCGGCCAAACCGGATCGACCGCACCGCCGATTGAGTTGAGTGAGAGAATCGTTCCTTCCCACAAAATTTGATTTTTGAAAGTTTGATACCAAACCACATTGTCCCGCGAAGTCCCTGTTTCGCTCGGTAATTGCCAACCGGCATCAGTCGACTTCACACTCCCCTCGAGATAATAAGCGCCGACAACATTCGTCGGTTTGGGGTGCAGGAAAGCGTCTCCACCGAAAGATGCCCCGCAAACATCATTTTTGAGCAGAATCACTCCAAGACTGGCAGCGGAATCAGGCGGGTAAATAAGATTATCGGCAATGCGAAGATCTGCACCGCGAACTACCAGCGTGACCGGATAAGGCGGGAGGACGAAATCGTCGCCCGGCGCGTCAAGCGTGACCGAGCCGCCGCTCGGCGGATCGAAGAAGATCACGTTATCAATCGCGCAGTCCGCGAGAAATTTCCATTCACCGTTGATCGGGTCATCGGAAGAATTCGAGCGATCGAGATATTGGAGGGAAAGATCGCGCACATCGAAATCAGAAATCGTCACTCCATTGCCGGTCGCATCGCAACCGCAGAGATCGACGATGTCGCCGTTTGCGCAAGTAACCGGAAAGCAAACATTTTCCTCGTGAAAAGGCTGCAAAATCTGCTCGATACGAGGATTCATGAGGCTGCGCGCTTCGGGATAGGAGCTATCACAAATATTTTCATTGTCGGCCACGCTTGCGAGCGCGCCCGAGCAATTCGCGCCTGTCCCGGAGATTGGTTGCACTCGAGTATTGAAATAGCAGGTTTGGCTGCTCGTCGAGCCAAGCGGCGAAACGCGAACCTTGTAAGTCGATTTATATTGAGCTGGAATATAGAGTGTTTCGCCGACAATTTCGAAATCGCCGGTTGGTAAACAGTCGGAAAATGTCGCGGCGCGAACATCTTGGCTATGATTCGCGACTATCGGGGTGCTGGCAACCTCGACACAAACATCATTTTCCGTGAAACACCCTGCACCGCTCACATTTAGCGGAATCGCAATTTCGCCATTTTCAATTTCTAAATTTGGAAGCGTGCAATCAAACAACTCTGGGTCACAATCGATATCAAAACTGCAACCGCCGCTAGAAGAAGAGGATGACCCGCCCGAGGAGCTTCCCGAGGAACTTCCACCGGATGATGAGGAAGATCCACTGGAAGAGCTACCACCTGTGCTGCTTGATGATGAACTGGTGGAAGAAGTGCTGCTACTGGTTGAGGAGGAAGTGCTGCTACTGGTTGAGCTGGTGGAAGACGAGCTGCCATCACCGTCTCCGTCTCCGTCTCCGTCTCCGTCTCCGTCACCATCTCCATCTCCATCTCCATCTCCATCTCCATCTCCATCTCCATCACCATCACCGTCACCATCACCGTCACCGTCACCGTCACCGCCAATTGTTTTACAATTAGCGTCACAGGTAGCGGTATTCGGAGGTTCGCATTCCTCTCCGGAATCGACATTGCCATCGCCGCAAAAAGAAAAAGTGGTCGTTACGCGCGTATGGTGAGTATCACTCTCACTATCTGTATAATTTGAAACCATCTCAGTAATTACGTTCTGGTTTTGTTGTGCCGCCGAGAGGCTTGGAAAGGCTTCATAATGCACAAACCCAATAAAAGTCTGATTTGTTACTTTATAACCCCCATAATCCCATGTGTGACTTTTTGCCGTAGTCGACTGACAACTACAATAGCTACTTGTCAAAGCTGAACTTGGGTCACTTCTATCAAAACTGCCATTGCAGGCACAAAGAGCAATCCACTCTAAACTTGCTGTATTGCTCGAGTGAAAACTGACAGTAACGTCATTTAAATATAAGAAATCACCGCTTATCTTATAAAACGGATGGTTGTCTAAATAATAATTCCCACTTATGCTGGAGAGATAATGACTAAATGTTTTAAAATCTCTAGTGTAAAGCGCATGCGCATTTTCGATTCCCAAAAAACTAAAGAAAATTAGTGCGACAAAAAATGAAAAAACACGACGAATTGAGCAATTTTTAACTTCTCTTTGGCGAGAATCGTAAAGCTGTAGCATGTGGTATTTATTGAGATACATCCTCAGAAGGAGGCAATGGTGGAATACTGCCATCTATTTGCGCGTTTTGCAAATCTATAGTTATCTCTTCTTTTAACTTCTCTGATTTTGAATCAGAATCAACATTTGCCACCGCTATTTTTACATCAAAAAAGCAACTGTCGTCTTCTGTTTTTTCGAACTTGACCTGCATTTCTCCTTTTCTCACAGCTTTAATCTTGCGTCCCTCAATCTCTGCGACACCTCCATTATCCACGACAGTTATTGTCCAAAGTTTTGGGTTAAAATTTTTGATTGTCATTTCTTCATTCATTGACAAAAAAACATATTCTTCGAGATTCAATTCGCAGTCTTCTTTTGTTGGGGGCACCCAAAAAACAGTCGCAAAAAGCAAGAGCGCAATGCAGGCAATCGCGAAACCAAACGCCAATCTCTTTATTTTTATCATGGCAAAAATCATGTCAGAATTTTAACATTTGCATCTCAAGGGTGGCAATCCTGCTGTTTTAAAATCAAGAAGGAGGGATAGGTCCAGGAGTGGGACCAGGTCCAGGAGTGGGAGGGATAGGATCAGGTTGAGGGATAGGACCAGGCGTGGGTTCATGTCCGGGAGTTCCTCCACCACCTCCCGATCCCCCGCCGTCCCCCGATCCCCCGCCGTCCCCCGCCGTCTCTTCTTGCTCAACAGTCTTCACTTTCTTCTCTTCGCCTCCAAATTCCTTGTAAATAGGAATCCCCAGCAAAATTAATTGCCGCACCACTCCAGCCAAATCGGCATGTATAAGTGAATCAAGTCCGACACTCTTGATGTCACTTTCGGAAATGAAAACCGCGTTGAAACACTTCTGGCGAGCCAGCATGTTGTATGTGACTTCAAATTCGCTGCCATCTGTCAGCGTGACCATCCTTTTGAATTCGAGTTTGTAAGCTCCGCCGAATCCCGGAGAGATGAAGTGCTCCCCGCTTTCAACATTCCCCTGTCCAGTGTTGGCAACATAACCATTCTCAAATTCTTTAAGCTCTTTCTCGGAAAGCCACTCGGCATTTCCGATAGCTTCTGCTGTTTCGGAATCGCGGATATGCATCCCTGTGCGCTCGCCGGTGTTTTCGTAAAAAGTTTCCGCGATATTTTTATTTTCTTGATCGACATTCAAAATCAAGAGATTCAAAAATCGCGCGAGTTGAAGTTTTGTCGCATCGTCTGATGAAAGCCCTTCGATATTCTCCGGCGAAACCATCGGAAGATGGCTCGTTCCTTTTTCTGATCCCTTGTAAAAATCATAATTTTTGAGATTCACATGTTTTCCGGCAAATTCAAATCCTACTTTCATCTTCGCCATGAAGATGCCTTTGTCTCGCAAAATATTGCTCGCGCCGAGCAGATTTTCAGCAAATTTCGTGAAAGCCTCTACTTCTCCATTCGGCAGTGCATCATCGGTGATTGGAGCGAATTTGATGAATTTTTCGTTTAACTCTTTCAGCTCCGAATTTTGAATCCCTTCTAAAGTTTCGGCATGATGCGATGCGCGAACCTCCTCCGCACTGGCGGTAAGTAATTTTCCAACCTCCTTTCTCGCAGCAGCCAACTCTTTGGCGAGACCATCGATTGCTTCTTTGATTTTAGTTTTTTCGGTTTTTTCGAGTCCACCTTTCGCGTATTCCGCAAGCACCGACGAAAATTGAGCAATCTTTTCAAGAGGCTCCTGCAAAGTATCGTTGATTTCCGCGTGAAGAGAAGCGTTTTGATCGAGATTTTTCAAATCAATTTTATGTTCAATCCACGCCGCATCGGCAAAAATCTTGTTAAGGTCTCCCGCAAATTCCGGATTGCTTTCTTTGAATTCTGCTAAAAATGCTTTTGTTTCCAGCGCTCCTTTCACATCTTCCAAAACATCGCGGGCTTTTTTGTCGTTTTCGATATTTGTTTTGAGCGTGAGTTGCTTGTCGATGTTGGCGATATTTTCACGACTCACAATCACCGCCAGCCGACACACCTTTTCGACATCGGTGAAACTGTTGTTTTGTAGAATAGACTCCGCCAACTTCACCAAATTTTTGTCCGGTCGTTTAGTGACGAGACCTTCGATACTGAAATCTGTCGTAAAATATTCTTTGAATTTTTGCAGCGCATTCTGAACTTGCGAAGATTCAGGATTAATTTTTGCAAGCCTTTCTTCCAAATCTAGCGGGAATGTTTTTCCTGCAGGAGTTTTTCCTGCAGGATCCTGCGCGAGCGCGAGAATACCGAGGAAAGATAATTCGTTCTTCCCCGCTTTTTCCGGAGTTTTTCGCGTGAGCGTGTCGCCTTTTTTGATCCCAAGCATGTCCTTCAAAACAAAGCTCGCACCCTTCTTGCCAAGTCCGACCCCCCAGCCACCGTATTCCAACCGACCTTCCATTTCGTTCAATCCAAAAAGTTCATCCTCTATCATCTCGTCAAACTCTTGAATCGCCTCTTCGGGATTTTCGATATCCCCGCCGAGCCACCTCTCATACCAAACCTGCAGCTGCTTCGTCATATTGTACCGCTTGTCGAGAGAGCTCTTAGTCGCCTCGCTCTCTTCACCAACATTTTTCATCATCGCTTTCGTGTCCAAATTGCCATAAACACCCGTCGCGCGGAGTCGCTTCGCTAGTCTTTGCAATCTTTGATATTCTTTGTTTTGCTCCGCGAAAACTGCTTCTGATGAATATTCTTTCAAATCTGCCGCACTTACGGTAATCCCAGAATATTCTTTCGCCTTTTTTCGCAATGCTGCCAAATCATTTTCCAATCCCTTCATTGTCTTCTCATCCAAATTTCCACCCAACAAGGCTTCTTCAATCAGATTCATCTTTCGAGTAATCGCGATCCGTTCAAGTTTTCTTTTTGGGGTATCCAATCCTTTTATTTCAGCCTCCAATCTTTTTATTTCAGCCTCGAAACCTGTTAAGTCTTTCATTCCTTCAAGTACCGCTTTTTCTTTCTCGTTATTCACGTCTTTCAGCGAACCCTCGTTAACTGCAATCTCCGCGCCGAGAATCGAAATTTCTTCGAGCAGTTTGATGCTGCCGCGATCGAATTTTTCCAATTGGCCTCCTCGAATACCCCGTCCGATGTCGAACCAAACGACGGGAAAGTAACCGACTATCGCCATCTGCGAACCCCGTGCAAGCGCGATGATACAATTCAAAACCGTGGGGGCAATTACAAAAGCAGCAACCTCCCCGCCAAATGTCTTCGCATCTTGCACAATTTCCCTTTTCCAAATAGAGCCGTTATCTATATTTTCTCCGACTCTTCCGGCAGCCGCCGTGATAATTTTTGTAATGTCGTCGAGAGTAGTTTTTTTTAATTTTCCGCTTTTTGCATCAAAAAGATCTGGGTGTTTTTTACTTTCCTCGAGCAAAACCCCCGCAAGCGCGCCGTGTTCTCCGATGAAAATATTTTGGCAGGCTTCGCGAATACCAATCTCGGTAGTCTCCTTCACTAAATTAGTTTCACTTGACCGCATTCCTCCCAAAGTTATTTTTTCAGGATTTTCCTCATCGTCTAGCAAACCTCCCAATAGACCATCTTTCATCGCATTTTTCGATTGCCGATTTTCAATCGAGAGCTTTTTATCCGTCTCCGGATTGACCGAATTCGCGGAAAAAACATCACCAAGAACAATCGTGTCTCCCTCACCAATCCAGAAATGCTCCTTTTCGCCCCCCACAATGTAAAAATCTTCTATTCCTCCTTTCTTCTCATTTTTAAATCTTTTTAGTTTCACCGTTTTTCCGGCTTTCTTTGTAACGATTACTTCATCCACATTTTCCTTAAAAAGCTGCGCCACCCTCGGTTCGGGGTCTTTCACAATCACCGCATTCTCAGAAATCTCAATCCATCCTTTTTTAATATTCGGACTCAAAGATGCTTTTAGTTTTTTGTTTCCTTTCTCCATGCCTTCAATATTTGTTTTGAGCTTTTTAGTTTCTTGTTTTGTTGCCTCGACAATAACACTCTCTTTTTGAATCAGCTCTGCTTTCTTGAAAGCAACTTCATCTCCAACCTGCAATTTTGTAGGATTGTTTTTGAGAGTATTGGTTTTATCTTTTTCGTTGCGAATGATTGAGGCAATATCACCCACTTTTTTCCCTCGTCTTTTCAACTCACGATAAAATTGCGAAAGCGTCTCAACGCGGAAAGAGTCATCTGAAAGAGCTTCTTCGCTTTTCGCCGGACTCTCAGCTCCTCCATTTTTACTAAGCAACCTCTCCGGCTTCCCCGAGAGCTCAAATCGCGAATGCGTTTTGTGGTTTTTGTTTTGCATTTTTGTGAGAATTAAAATTAAATTTTAATTTTGAAATCTTCTCATTTTAGCAAATCTTTGGCGAAAAATCAAGATTTCAGCGATAAAGAATTCCCTGCGCTGCCGCCACGATGATGTACGCGAGCAGCGCAGCCACCAAACCGACTACCGCGTACTGAATCATACTTTTTGCCTTTTGAATCTCATTGTCATTCCCCGCGGCCACCACGAGCCGGAAACCTCCGATCACGAGAAAAACAATTGCCGCCACTCCCACCATTTTGATGAGCAGGTCGATCACTCCGCCAAGAAAACTTTTCGCATCGGAAAAAACAGCTTGCTCTTGTGTTATGTTGCCCGCGCTATCTTTATTGCTGATTTTGAGATTATTTTTTACATCCACCTCTTTGAAGCTGTGAAAGTATATTTTTAGCGCGGTGATTTCGCTTCCCAGTTCTTTTCGTTCTTTTGCTAATTCTTCTTCGATATCATCTAAAGCGGTGAAATTCAGCGTATCTACCAGTACACTATTTTCTTCAGCATAATACTTCTCAGCTAGATATTTTGCCGTTGTGTAAATATCTTCACATTCTTCTTCCGTTCCTTGTTTGTCGGTCGTGTACCCCCACCAATCACCTGGATAATCATCGCAATATGCATTTCCCCGACAATCGAGAAATGCCTCGTAGAGAAGGGCAAGTGTATCATAATCTGACTGCACCTCTGCAAGATTGCTTTCACAATTCTCCTTTGTGTCGCAATCGTCCGCTGCAGCTGCCTCTACCGCCCCGCAAAACAGCCCCGCTAGAATCGGCAAGATAATCAGAACCCCGAGAAATCTTTTTATTTTCACGCGCAAATTTGTTTTTAATTCGAGTAATTTTACCAAAAAATAGCGTAAAATGCAACCTCTTTGGATTGTAACTTTACACACCTTCATCTAATCCTATCCGACTGACAAAAACAAAATTTAAAAGAAATTGCTTTCAAACCGACTGGGGTGTGGAAAATGGAGGCTCGCTAACTACCCACCTGCTGAAATTCAAGCCTCGCTTGCTAACCACCTTTGCAAATCTCCCCAAACCCCTCTTTTCCGAAAGAGGGGCTTTCTTTTCGGCTCGCTCCGCTCGCTCGAAAAGGAGAATTTATTTTTTACAAAAAAAGACAACTATCTTTTCCCTCTTTAAAAAGAGGGAAGGCGAAGCAGGGATTTTAAAAATTGCAGAAAGAAAGTAGAGCCGGAGATTTGAAAAGGCGAAGCAGGGGTTTGTTAATTTGAAGGAGGGTATGGTCATTTTTAAGCAGTATCATGAGTGAAGCAGGGACTTGGGAAATTGGAAGTGTGTAAAGTTACCTTGAATTTACTGAAAACTGAAATTCTTATTGTCTGAATCATGATTCACTTGATTACCGGATTTTCATGATTCGTTTCTACTTGCTCGTATCGAATTTTTCGGTACGCGGTTCCTATAAAAACCCCCTGCTCTGCATCTTCTTCCGTTAAAAAAACTAGTGCTTCACTGCCCCCTTAACAAGGGGCTTTGATACCGTGAACACGGAGAGTCTTAATTTCAAGTACTCCCCTGTCAAGGGGAGATGCCCGAAGGGCAGAGTGGTTAGTCTCCAGCAGCACAATTATGAATTTTTCAGCCCATCCTTTCTGCCCCGTAATCATGTTAATCCGTTAATCTTGAAAATCATGGTTCAGACAAGTGAAGAATCGGGAGTCGAGGGCAAATGTTAGAATCTTGCTAATAGCAATCCCCAACTTTATTCTCCTTCCAAAATGCTGAAATCCGCCGAGAAAATCGTGGACATTCTCGCGCAGAATGGCTTCACCGCCTACTTCGCCGGAGGGGCAGTGCGCGATCGGCTTTTGAATCGGAAAGTGAGCGACATCGACATCGCCACGAATGCGAAGCCGGACGATGTTGAAAAACTTTTTGAAAAAACGCATCCGATCGGGCGGGAGTTCGGGGTGACACTCGTGATTTTCGGGAAACACGCGTTCGAGGTGGCGACCTTTCGCGGAGAGAAAAATTATGACGGGCGAAGACCGCGGGAAGTTTTTTTCACGAATGCGGAGGAAGACGCGCGGCGGCGGGATTTCACAGTGAACGGAATGTTTTTTGATCCGCGTAAAAAGCGGGTGCTCGATTTCGTCGGCGGTGAGAAAGATTTGAAAAAGCGGCTGATTCGTTTTATTGGGAATGCGGAGGAACGAGTGCGGGAGGATTTTCTGCGAATTTTGCGGGGCGTACGGTTTCGGAATTTGCTGAATTTCGAGTACGAGGAAACGACGAAAAAAGCGATTCGCGAAAACGGACTGCTGCTGCTGCAAATTTCGGGAGAGCGGATCCGCGACGAGCTGGGCAAAATTTTTGAAAATGAAAACCGCGGGAAAGCGGTGCGCGATTTGGAAGAATTTGGAATTTTGGAAGTTCTGATTCCTGAGCTCACGAAGTTGCGGAAGCTGCCGCAGCCGCAGAAATACCACCTTGAGGGCGATTGTTTCACGCATTCGCTCGCGGCTTTTTCGAGTTTGCCGAAATCGGCGAATCTCGCGCTCGCGTGGGCGACTCTCCTCCACGACATTGGAAAAGCGGAGACGATCCGCGAGACTGCAGGCGAAATTTCGTACCCCTCACACGCGGAAAGAGGCGTGCTGCTCGCGGAAAAAATTCTCCACCGTTTTCGTTTTGATAACGCGACGCGCGCGAAAATCGTGTGGCTGATCGGGCGCCACATGGACTTCTTTCAAATCCCGGAAATGCGCGGCGCTCGGCAGCATGAATTTTTCACACATCCGTGGTTCACCGATCTCGTGAAACTCACCGCCGCGGACATCCGCGGAACTTCGCCCGCAAATTTTTCGTTGCATCGAAAAATCGTCCGCGGATGGAAAACCCATGCAGAGGAAAAATTACTTCCGCCGCCACGCGAACTCTTGAACGGCGAGGAAATTATCCGCGAGCTACACATCGCGAAAGGTCCGGCAGTGGGAAGGTTGAAACGAATCCTAAAAGACGCGCAAATCGAAGAACTCGTGGGCTCGCGAAAGGAAGCGGTTAAGTTTCTCGAAAGCTGTTTGAAGCGGTAAACTCTAAAAGTAGTTAACCCACCACTTAAGTGGTGGGTTAACTACCAACCTACCAACCATGCGCATCCTCTCCGGAATCCAACCCTCCGGCAGCCTTCATCTCGGCAATTATTTCGGAGCAATCGAGCAATTTTTGAATTTTCAGGAAAAGGGCGCGGAACTTTTTATTTTTGTCGCCGATCTCCACGCGCTCACGACGACGCGAAATGCGGAGGAACTGCGGAAAAATTCTTTCGAAGTCGCGGCGGCATTCATCGCGCTCGGGTTGACAGGCGAACAAACGATTCTTTACCGACAGTCGGACGTGCCGGAAGTTTTGGAGCTGAATTGGATCCTCGCTTGCCTCGCACCAATGGGATTACTCGAGCGAGCGGTCAGCTTCAAAGACAAAGTCGCGAAAGGAATCGAGGCGAATGTGGGGCTGTTTAATTATCCGATTTTGCAAGCTGCCGATATTCTCGCGATGCAGCCAGACAAAATTCCAGTGGGAAAAGACCAGAAGCAGCATCTCGAAATCACGCGCGATTTGGCGGAAAAATTTAATTCAACTTTCAATGGAAATTTGAAATTGCCGGAGGCGGAGATTCCGAAAACGGCAGCTGTCGTGCCCGGAACTGATGGAGAAAAAATGAGCAAAAGTTATGGCAACACGATCGAGATTTTTGCGGAGGAAAATGTTTTAAAAAAGCAGGTGATGGGCATCGTGACGGATTCGACACCGAAAGGCGAGCCGCTCGATTATTCAAAGTGCAATGTTTTTGCGCTTTTCAGGCTCCTCGCAAATGAGGATGAAGCTCACGATCTCGCGGAAAAATATCGAAATGGCGAGGTCGGCTACGGCGACGCGAAAAAAATGTTGTTGGAAAAGATTTTGGAAAAATTCGGCGCGGCGCGGAAAAGATTTGCGGAGCTTTTGAAAAATCCAGCGGCAGTGGAGAAAATTTTGGAGAATGGCGGTGAGAAAGCGCGGGCTGAGGCGCGAAAGAATTTGAGGGTGATTCGGGAGAAAATCGGGTTGAAATAAATTTATTGACTTCAAATTATCTAAAAATGAACGACCTCCTTACCATTCCGCAAGCAAGTGAATTTGCCACACAGTTTTTGAAAAAACTTGTGACTACTTCCAATATTTCGTACTTGATTCAGTACGGGAGAGTAAAAAAGTTCGGGCACAATGGCAGCACGCAAATTTGTAAACACGACTTGCTCAATTACTACAAATCCAACCTTCCGGTCAGAGAATCTGCTTGGAAAAAACGTTTGGGCGACGATCTCAATTGGGCGCTTTCTTTTGATCAATACAAAGAATATGAAACTACGAAACATGTTCACCGGCTGCATCCTTACAAAGGGAAGTTTA
>JAHISY010000022.1 GCA_018817365.1 Patescibacteria group bacterium
CCACCTAGGTGGCAGGTTAACTGTTTTTTGTGTAAGTGCTTCACCTTTGCAAATCTCCGTCTCTACTTTCTTCCTGCAATTTAAAAACTCCTGCTTCGCCTTCCCTCTTTGACCCATCCTTCGCCTCTCGGCTTCCTCCTTCGCTCTGGCTACGGCGGACAAGACGGAGGGCAAGAAAGAGGGAAAGAAATGTTGTCGCGGATTTTGAAGTGCTTGTCTTGAACTATGATTCATCGGATTATTATGATTGCACTGATTGGTTCGTGCCGAAAGATAAAGATGGTGATGATTGGAGTGGGTGCTAATAAATGGCAGGCGGAGAATCATAGTTAATCATTGAATCAGCGTAATCAGTGGTTCAGACAGTTAGCGTGATTTGAGAAAGCGGAAATGACATCTCGAATCTCCACGATTTTATTCGTGAATGTTTTTCCAACATCCACTTTCCACCTTCCATTCTGGGTCAGTTTTTAGCAGCACGATTATGGAATCCGCCGTGGCGGACGGGAATCTCCAAGTATTTTCTCAAACTGTTTTTCTCCTGATCTAAATTGACTACTGCTTCACATTTTCCGATAATTTTAGAATTTGACATTCAAATATTTTCCGATAAAATTAACCACTAATTTTTAATCAAATTTCCATGCCACAACAAGAAGTTTTCACCCCGCTCGAAGAAGGAGCGAACATCAACACAGCCGACGGTTTTCAGATCATAACGGCTAAAGAGATTATTAAAACTGGCGAAGACAAGGGAGTAAAGATCGCAAACGAAGAAAAAGAAAAAAGGATGGCGAAGTTTTTGATGGACAATCAAGTTGCACTTCAACAAATTCGGCAACGTGTTGAATTAAAAAGGGTGACTCAAGCTATCGAAGAGTAAATCTGCCAACTGCAATCTACTAACTGCAAACTACTAACTCTCTCACCGCTTCACCCGGAATTTCACATTTTCCGACAGTTCGGGAATTGTGTGTGCCCAAAAAGGCCAGCTGGAAATCACCGCATTCGAAACTTCGGGAAGATTGCGAATGTAAGCCTCTGACTCGCTCACGGAGCGACCGAGGACGCGCGATTTAATTTTGCCGACGAGACGATTGCCCGCCTCCGTTTCGCTCGAAAGATCGTATTCTTCGACCCCGTCAATCGTGATCGCGAGCTTCACTCGCCCACCGCGCAGATTGGCTTCTTCGACTTGAAAAGCCGCGGAATCAAATTTAATTTTTACGAGAGTTTTATCGGGATGAACTTTCGTTTCGAGCTGACCGAAAAGAAGCGCCCGCAAATCGTCCGCCTCGTACGCGACCGCTCGCACACGCGCGGAAACAGCGACCGCAAAATCATCCTGCTGTTTTTCAAGCAAATCGGGCGGAACATCGATCGCGAGAATTTCGATTTCAATTAGCTGCCGTGCTTGTCCTGAGTTTGTCGAGGAATCGAGAAGTGTGAGCGCGCGATTTTCGAGTTTATTTTTTTGATCGAGGAGGAGGTTTAGTTCTTCTCTCGCGAGCAGCTGAATTTCGCGAATCACCGTCTCTTTGATATTTTCCAAATCTTCTGCAGAAATAAATTTCGTGATTTTTGTCGTCCCACCGGTGAAAACCGTTTTCGATTCACCCCAAAAAAGCGAGGGTGAAAGCGAAGGAATCGCTGGGAGAGTGAAAAAAGTCGGCGCGAGATTTCCCCGCTCGCCGATGAAATTACCCTCGCAAGTTTCCGGCTCGTTGATACAATCGCATTTCGGATCGTCCGTCTCGCACGCTTCGACTGCGGCTGCGATCGAACCCGGCTCGCCGGCAATCGCGCGCGGAATCGTGAGCGCTTTTTTTGTATGAAAAATAAGACCTTCGGGCGATTGAAAACGGGAGGGCACGATAAATTTATCGTGGGCTGAACGATTAAAAATCACGATATCACCGCGCGCGTGGGCGCCTTCGAAAATTTGTCCAGTCGCGCCGATGCGGATGTCGCGCGCGAAATTAAAATCGAGAAACTCAGCCGCGATAGTGTGAGTCTCATCCCCCCCGAGGCGGGGCGCGTCCGAGACCGTACGATTGGTGAGGTTTACATTCACCACTTTTGAAATCGGATCAGCGCGCGGAGTCACGTAAATCGTGACAGTGGGCGCCGCGATGTAGACGATGAAAAAAAGTAACAGCGCAGCTCCCGCGAGCAGGCTAAAAAGAATTTTGCGGGAAGGCGCGCGCACTACGAGATGCTGCCCGCCATTTCCGGAAATTTCTTCAATTTCAGTCGCGCCGGAAATTTTATTCCAAACTTTTTTCGCGCCGCTTATCGGACGGAGGTTCGCGAACGGAATTTCATCACGTGAAAGTTGCTGTAATTTTTCTTTCGCCCGGAAAGCCAGCTCGACGATTTTAAATTTACTTTTTTTAATCTCTACTCTCCCCGCTTTCGATTTTTCGATTTTTAGCTTTTTCTGAATTTTTAAACTTTCGATCGCGGAAATCCCCGCCGCCTCCGCGAGCTCGCGACCAGCCGAATCTTTCGTAGCAATTGTGAGAATTTTTCCCGCGTGCTCTGATTTGAAACGAAGAATTTTGAGACTAACTAAACTTTGCAAAACTTGCGCGCGCGCAGGAATCACGAGAAAAACTTTTTTGTGAGAGGACTGGCGGATTTGCGCGAAAATCGTCGTCACCTCGTCATCGAGATCGACGTAAATAACTTCTCGACGAGAAAAAAAACTCGAGTCCTGAGCTTGTCGAAGGGCGCGATTTGAATCCGAAACTTCCATGGTTTGTGTATTTTAGCGGAAACGGCAAAGAAAAGAAGTTGCGGAAATCTAAAAAATGCTTTGGTGGAGAGAACGGGAATCGAACCCGCAACTCTTGGTGTCAAGTCAGGAATTCTAGACCACTAGCCTCCCCCCAAACCAAAGCTCGAGGATTTTACATCAAACAAAAAGACCGCGCGAACGCGATCAATTTGTTTGACACCAAGAGCTAGGCTAGTTGCTTGACTCCTGACTTCTTTGCAATTTTATTGCTTTACTCCGAAATTGTCAATACCATTTGACTTGACAAACTATCTTCTCAATTTTGAATCAGCCTCACCGTCTTGCGCAAAATCGTGGAAAGCAAACTCTCCTCCCCCGCGAGCGCAAGCCCGAGATTCGCGAGCGCGAGCGGTGTGACATCTTGAACCGTGCGAATCAAACCGGTCTGATCAGTGAAATTCGCGAGATCATCCGGCACGAGAAATTTAATTTTTGGTCGCGTGGCGAACGGCAGATTCTCGGAAAACTCCGCTGCCGCGAGAGCCTTTTTGATTTCGGGAAGGCGCGATCCGCCGCCGCAGAGAAAAATTTTGGCGGGCAGCTCGGCATCTCGAATCATCTCCGCGAGCGCGACCTCCACCCCTGCCGCCCAAACTTCGGTATCGCCCGCGAGCGCGTTTGAAATAATTTTTTGTCGCCGCTCGGAAAGTTTATTTTGCGAGTAGTCGAGTTTAATTCGCTCCGCTTCGACGAACGAGACATTCAACGAGTGGGAAATCCGTTTCGTGAAAGTCCGACCGCCGACAGCAAACATTCGCGTAGTCAACTCTCCCCCGCCGCAGACGAGCGCGATGTCAGTCGTGCCTCCGCCGATGTCGATAAAAATCGCAGAAAGATTGTCATCCGGCAGCGCGCGCGCGACAGCGAATGGTTCGACGGCAATGGTGAGGAGATCGAGCTCGAGTTCGGCGGCAATCGTCTGCAGCGCGCCGAAGTGGACAAGCGGCGCGAAAGAATTAAAAACTGAAAGAGTCACTTCACTGCCTTGAAACCCGATCGGATTCGAAGACCGCTGCCCGTCGATTTGCGAGTCAAGAATCGCCGCATTCACGAGTTTCACGTCAATCTCGCGGTGACCGGTGTCCCGCGCAAGCTCGCGGCGGACGCGATCGAACGCGCGAGTTTGAACTCGCTGCACAATCGCGCGAAGTTCAGGCATCTCGATTCGAAGCTGTGGATTCTCGCGGGTGTAGGAAATCGTGGTAGTCGCCCCGCGAACGAGCTCGCCGGCGATTCCCATCACAGCCTGTTCGGGTTGCATGCCGGCAATCCGAGAAGCCTGCTCGATAGCAGCAGCGGAAGTTTCGGAGACACCGGCAATATTCGCAACCGCGCCGGCAGCCATATCCCCCATTTTTTGCCGAACTTTTGAATAGCCGACCACGAACCCGTGCCCTTCTTCGATACGATAAATCAGCGCTTTCGCAAATTCAGTGCCGATATCGAGAACGAGCGCCGTCTCGTTGGAAACGGTTTTTGGGCGAAAACGGGAGAAGAATTTTTGGAACAAAGTGGATGAATTTTAGCGAGGATTGTCGGAAATCCGAAATTACTGAAAAAATTATCTGAAAAAACTAAATCTCACCCAAAATCCCAAACTTCAAGCGCCAATTTTAAAATCCAAAATTTGGAATTTAAATTTTGGAATTTATCGTGTCCTCCGTCTTGTCCACCGTAGCTAGAGCGAAGGATGGATTGGTATTTGTATTTTAAAATTTGGAATTTATTTGAAAACTGAAAATTAGTAAATTTGAAAATTTCCACAATCTACCAACTAAAAAGCCCCCCGAAGGGGACTTTTTAAATTGTGGTCTAAGCGCACTCTATCAATCGCGGATGGCAAAATAATGCCGGGTTGCAACTGAGAGCTTGAAACGCCCTTTCCACACAGAAAGGTGTTCTCCTTTCCAAAAATATTTTGCCTCGCTTGCGTGGTTAGAGCCTCACGCAGGCTACTTTCTGTGTTTGTTTTCGGTGTAGCAAATTTTAGGTTTGCTGTTTGTTTGAAAACGCTGTTCGAAAGCGTGGTTTCGTGGTGGAGTGGTGATTTAGACCAACTCCATCGCGAAGCAAAACAGCCGAAGCTGTGGTTAAGTAGCTCAGAATCTATTCTGGATTCTGCTACAATCTTTGCGGGTTGTGATTTGAAGGAAACGATGGAGCTAAATTATTCCTCGACCTCAGCGTTTCATATCATTGTATTCTTCCTCTCGTGTGAAGTCAATGATTTAGAGCTTGTCGGAGATAAGAAGTGGTTGTATAAATAATTTATTCAATAAGAGACGTTGATGGAATCTTGCTTTTTTAAAGGAATTTCGCGATTTTTCAGATAATCCCAAAAAAGGACAAAATCTGCCTGATTTTAAATTTTTTACCGTTAAAATACTAAAATTCTGTTCTTTTAGATATTTTTCCGTTCTGATACCAATCTGCAATAAAAAAAGCTATTAATGCCACGCCCTCCTGCCGACAGATAGGTAGCATTGGCGCTTAAAAGATCAGAATTTAGGAATAAAATTAATTTATAAAAATGTAGGCTGTAGTATTTCTATTGCGAAGCGATATGAAAGCCAACAAGTAGCTAATTCAGCCTTTCTTGCTTTACTTAAGCCAAAATCCTGAAAAACAGGGAGACTAAAGCATAAAATAATCAACAAAAATTTGTCAAGTGCGAGAATCCCGCTTCCCGCTCGGCGAAAATCAGATTTTGCACCGAAAAGTCATTTTATGTTTGTTAGGTGTTACGGCGTAAATGCGCCTTAAATACTAACATTTGAGGAG
>JAHISY010000023.1 GCA_018817365.1 Patescibacteria group bacterium
CAAACCGTCAAGATGATTTGTGCCGCCACGAGAATAATCATCGCCACCGATGCCCAAAAAATTCTCCGCGAACTTTTTTCATTCGACCGCTGCCACTTTTTTAAATCTTCGTGGAACTTCTCGAGAATGTAATGAACCGTACCTTCTCGTTTTGGTGAAAACGGTGATCCATGTCCACTCATAATTTAGCGATTAAATTATTTTAATCTGAAATAAACCCCGCCACCGCACTCGTCGCCACGATCCTCGGCGAAGCTAAATACACTTCCGATTCTTTCGAGCCCATCCGCCCGACAAAATTGCGATTCGTGGAGGCGATTGCCTTTTCTCCGGCGGCGAGAACCCCCATGTGTCCCCCGAGACACGCACCGCAGGTCGGGGTGGAAATGGTCGCTCCCGCGTCGGTGAAAATTTTGAAAAGACCCTCCGCATCCGCCTGCCGCCAAATTTCCGTCGTCGCCGGCACGACAATCATTCGCACGCCGTCCGCGATTTTTCGCCCTTTCAAAACCGCCGCCGCCTCCCGCAAATCTTGAATTCTTCCATTCGTGCAACTGCCGAGATAAGCTTGATCGATTTTAATTTTATCCTTTTTGGCAAACGAAATCGGCTTCACGTTCGAAGGCAGGTGTGGAAACGCGACTTGCGGTTCCAAATCGGAAACATCGATTTCAACTGTTTTTTCAAATTCTGCATCGTCATCTGATTTCAATATCTCGAAGTCGGTCAAGCCGCGCGCCTTCACATATTCGATCGTCTTCTCGTCCGGCGGAATGATGCCGCACGTCGCTCCCGTCTCGACTGCCATATTGGAAAAAACGACGCGATCTTCGACTTCGAGCGCGTCAATCAACTCGCCGGAAAATTCGATGACGCGATCAGTCGCGCCGTCCACGCCAAGAATTCGGACAACTTCGAGCATCGCGTCTTTCGCGAATACGCCGGGTTGCAATTTTCCTTTCAAAATAACCCGAATCGTCCGCGGCGCTTCGAGCCACACTTCGCCGGTGGCAATCGCCGCCGCGACATCCGTCGTGCCGACGCCGAAAGCCAGCGCGCCGACCACACCGTGCGTACACGTGTGGCTGTCTCCGGCAATCACGACCATCCCCGGACCGACATGCCCCTGCTCGAGAAAAATCGTGTGGCAGACGCCGTGCCGCCCAATCGGATAATAATTTTTGATTCCAGCGGAACGAACCCACTCGTCCAATTTTTTCGCCAAACCTGCCGACTTTTCATCTTTCGCGGGAACGAAGTGGTCGGGCGTAACAACAATTTTCGCCGGATCGAAAACCTTGGTGATCCCGCGTTTTTCCAGCATTTCCAGCGCGGGCGGAGTCGTCACCTCGTGGCAAAGCAACCGGTCAACGCGAATTTTGACAAACTCACCCTCGCGCGGTTCGCCCGAAACCAAATTTTTTGCGATGATCTTTTCGACTAAAGTTTGAGACATGTTGAGTGTGAAAAACAAAGCTATTTTACCATTTCTAAAAAGTTTGGCGGGGGCAGAAAATGAATTCGACCCCCGCAAGTTTCGTGCCCTCAGCATCCGCTAATTTTTTGCCAATTTTCTCCGCGACCGCGAAAAAGGGTTGGCGTCCCTCAGACCTTTTTGAAGACAACCAGTTGGTCACCTTCAAAGCGGGCGAGGGAAATCCCGCTTTTCCCCAAAAATTCGAGCTCTCCGGGAGTAATCCCATCAAGCTCGGAGAGGGGAACCATTCCCTCTCTTAAATCAACTTTTTCCTTTTTTTTGAAAAACATAAAATCACCTCCTTTCTTCTTTGATTTTACTTCGCAAATTGCGAAGTAGTTTTTTGTGAAGAGGGCACGCGAATGCGCGTTTGGAGATTGTCAGATTTTCCGATTTTGGAATCCCGACAACCAAACCATCCCACAACCGCACGGCTCTCCACAAAAATAAAAATGAAATTTCAAGGAACGAGTAGTTATTCTAACAAACTTTTTATGAAACTTTCCAGTATTCTCGTCAATCAGCTTAATTTGACTTACAGATAAGTTTTCGATAAAATAATATGATTTCTTTTAGTTTCCTCAAAAATGACTGAACTCATCGCCCAGCTTTCACATCGAAAAAAAGAATTCTTAATCGCGATTGGCGTGGGAATCGCCGTCGTGATTGTCAGTATTTTTTTGAGCGCGAACAATATCCGCAGCTCCGTAGTCGGTACGATTGATGCCTCGACTTATCAGGCGATCCATCTCGATACCGGCGAAACTTATTTCGGAAAAATAACGGAAGCCAAAGAAGATTTCATCACAATTACCGATGTTTACTACTTCCTCGACAAAAGCAAAAAGAAGCTCGTGAAACGCGGGAAAGAAACCCACGCGCCGGATGATTCTCTCACAATCAACAACTCACACGTTTTGACTACTGAAAATTTGAGTGAAAATAGTCCGGTAACGAAAGCAATCCTCAAATACCATGAAAACAAAAAATAAATATTCCTTCCTGCTGTAGCGGGAAGACCAAACACAAAAATAAACGGTAAAAACACCAAACAAAACAAAAAAACCACTGCGAACACTTCCAGTGGTTTTTTTGTAAATTCTAAAATATTGAAAATTGTTGAAAATACCTTCCCTTTTCTGTTAAATTTAAACTGTTTCAATCTTTAATTTTAGTCCCATGAACCCCCTCCCCCCCGCCCGTAGTTCGAAAGATTACTTGCTGCCCTTTTTGATTATCCTTTCGGTCGGTCTGATCGCCGCGCTTTTGATTCGAGTGTGGGGATTGTGGGGCGAAGAAGAAGGCGGTGCGCTCACTCTTTCGGGAAAAGCGGAATTGAATGAAATCGCGGGAGAGGTGGAAATTTATTTACCGGTGGTGGGTGCGTGGAAAATCACGCAAACCGCCACTTCTGTGAGCATAGGCGAAAGCGTGCGGACGAATGCGGAAGGAAGCGCAACTCTCACTTTCGATGACGAAACCGTTTTGAATCTCGCGAGTTCGAGCGAGCTGAGGATTGAAGATTTGCGGAATTCTCTTACGAAAAAAGAGGCGCACCTGACGCTCATCCGCGGAATCGCGGGGGTGACGTCTGGTACCACAAATGCGGATTTCGAAATCACAAGCGAGTTTCTGAAAATCAGCGATTCGGATGGAAAATTTATTTTGAACTCCGCGGAAAAAGAAGTCACGGCGAGCGCGATCGTCGGGGGTTTCACTGCCACGATTCTCGACCTGCAAAATCCGAAAAATCCGGAATTGAAAAAACTCGTGGTGGAGGCGGGCGAGACTCTCGAAATTTCGGAGCGAAGAGTAAATTTGTTGCGAATCGGCGGCGAAGCCGATCTCGTGAAAACAACCCCCGACACGATTTTAAATTCGAAATTTTATCTCGCGATGACGGGTGAAAGTTTGGATGATTTGGAAAGTTCGGAAGATTCGGAGACGACAGAAATTTCTGAAAATGCCGCTCCCGCGGTTATTCTCCCCGCTCCGCTCGTCGAGACCGGCGGCGGCAACATTTTGGCGGTAGCCGAGCCGGTGAAAGTGAACGGAAAAGTCGCTCCGGAAATCGTGAAAGTCGAGGTGGCTTTCGAGAATGCGGATGCTTTCGCGCTCTCAAAATTCGAGGCGGGCAGCGGCGAGTGGAATTACAACGCGGCGCGCGATTTTGGGAATTTGAAAATCGGGGTGAATAATTACACCGTCGTGGGATTCGATGCGGAAGGAAATAAAACTCCTCCCGCCAATTTTCAAATTATTTTCAATCCAGAGGGCGTGGCGGATGTTGGCGAAGAAAGCAGCACGAGCGAACCGGAAAACTCCGTGAACCAAGAACCAGGAACCACGAACCAAGTTGACGGCGTACCGGCAATCGGCGGGGAAACCTTCGCAGCTCCGACCGTGAACGAACCAGAGGATGGCGCGACTTTCACAGAAGCGCCAATCCATTTAGAAGGGACAGTGCCGGCTGGCACGAAGGAAGTTTTGGTGAATGAATACACGCTTTCGAGATTCGAGGCGGGCTCGACTTCGTGGTATTACAACGCTTCGCCGGAATATGAAAACCTCGAGGTCGGCGAGAATGAATTCGAAATCGTAGCGGTGAGCGAGACAGGCGATCGGAGTTCGGTTACGATCAAAATCACGTACTCGCCCGAAGAAGAAACTGAAGAATAATTCTCAAGAATCCGCGAGTCGGAAGCCAAAATAGCTTGCTTTCGAGGTGTTTTTTTGGTAAAATGGCAAGAATTTAAAACTAAAAAAATTGAAATAAAAAAATAAATAAATGCAAAGACAATTTTTTGATTTCGACGCAGGAAGTTTGCGGGAGCGGAGGTTGGTTTTTGAGGCTGCGGAAAACTTAGAAGATCTACAAACTCGCGCTGCTGGAATGAGTCAGGAGGAAGCCTATGATCAGTTGACTCTTGAGGAGTTCCAAGCGGCGAATAAAGCAGGCTGGTTTAGTAATTCGATACCTCCTATCGGAAGTAGAGCAAACACAGAAAAGCCTAATTTGAAAGTAATTAAAGAAGGAAAAACCCCAGAAGGAACAAAAGATACTACTGAAGGATTAGAAGATGCCAAAAAAGCTGAATATCCTGACTGGATGCAAAAAGAGCTAGCTCGAATGGATGGGAACATTAAAGGAAACATCATGGATGTA
>JAHISY010000024.1 GCA_018817365.1 Patescibacteria group bacterium
TCCCACCCTTCACCTCACCAATCGTCTGAATCGTGATTCGCTTGATTACAGGATTTTCGTGATTCTTTCTTATTCACTTGTGCTGAACTTTTGTAGGGACGAGGCATGCCTCGTCCCTACCTTGTCAATACAAAATTGGAAAGATTTTTTTCTCACGTCCATTTTAGTTTTTAAGTCCACCCTTTTTTATCTCGCAATCATAGTCAATCAGCTAATCAGCGTAATCAAAGTTCAAGACAAAAATGACTTCTCCCCCTCACCCCAACAACCCCACATCCAGCTCCTCATATTTTTTTAACTTTTCCGCAAATATTTTTTTCACTTCTTTTAATCTCTCTTCTGAATTCGCCTCGAAACGAAGCGTGAGAAACGGCGAGGTATTCGACGCGCGAACCAAACCCCAACTTTTGTCAGCGAAATTCACGCGCACGCCATCCAGCAAATCACAATTTTCAAATTCCGCGGAAAACTCGGCAACGATTTTCTTCATCACTACGAATTTTTTGTCATCCTCAATCGGCAGCTTGATCTCCGGCGTGGCATGCGTCGACTGAATGTTGGCGAAATGCGCGGATATTTTTTTGTCGGAATGGGAAAGGATGCTGGCGAGCTTCGCCGCAGCGAGCAGCGCGTCATCTACCCCGAAATAATTTTCGCCGAAAAACATGTGACCGCTCACCTCCCCCGCAAGCAACGCGCCATCTTCTTTCATTTTTCGTTTGATAAAGGAATGACCCGTCTTCCACCGCAGCGGAACTCCTCCCAGCCTTTCAACTTCGGAAGCGAGAACGTGCGTGCATTTCACGTCAAAAATCACCTCCGCCCCCGGATTCCGCGGCAGCATATCGCGCGCGAGGAGAATGAGAATGCGATCGGTCGGAATGATTTCGCCATGCTCATCGACCACGCCAATTCGATCCCCATCCCCGTCGAAAGCGATTCCCAGATCCGCCGAAACTTCGACAACTTTTTTTTGTAAGTCTTTCAAACTGGAAATATCTTCAGGATTCGGCATGTGATTCGGAAAATTACCGTCGGGATTGCAGTAAAGTTCGTGAACTTCAAAACCGATTTCGTTGAAAAAATCGGGGGCGAAATATCCGGCAGTGCCGTTGCCGCAGTCGAGGACGACTTTCAATTTTTTGGAAATCGGCGCGAGCGATTTCAGCTTTTCGAAATATTCTTTTTTGAAATCCGTTTTTTCGACTTTTCCGTCCGGAGAAATTTTTAAATCTTCCGGCAAATTCATCCGCCCACCGATATTTTGCAATTCTTCGGAAGTGAGTGGAATCGCGCCGCTGTGGATTAGTTTGAAACCGTTGTATTCTTTCGGATTGTGGGAAGCAGTGAGCGAAATCCCTCCGTCGAGTTTCTCGTTGCAGACAACGAAATAAAGGTACGGACTCGTCGCGCGCCCGATATCGAGCACTTCTGCCCCCGCCTCGGCAAGTCCTTCGACGAGCGCGGTGTTCAGTTCTTCACCTGTCAGCCGATCGTCGCGACCGACGGCTAATTTTGGATTGGAAATTCCCAGCTCGCGGACAAATTCGTGGGCGATCCGCCGCGCAAATGCGGGCGTGATTTCAGGAGTATCACCCATCGCAACCCCGCGCACATCGTAGGCGCGAAAAACATGTGTTGGAAAATTCATTTTAAAAAAATTAAAGAACTTTTTCTAAATTATTGTTGCGCTCATCGTATTCAAAAATCTCTACACCTTTAGGAATCAAGTGTTTGTACTGGCTAATATAATATTGAGCCAAGGTCATTTTTCTTTTTTCATTGTAATCTTTGGGTATCACAAAATATTTTTTGTATTTTTTTGGCAGCAAAAGAAAATAGTACATCGCCTCGTTCCATATCGTCATTTTTGCGCTGGGGACATTTATTTTTTTCCTCCATTTGTGACATTTGCATTCAATTATTATTTTTTCTTTTTTTTCTTCTCGGCTGATTAAATCAAATTTGTGTTCTTTATGCTCTTTTTCAAAATTCGAGACTCCAATTTTGATTGACGGCTGTCTTTTCAAATCGATTTTCTCTTTGGATAAAAAATATTCGTAAATCTTGTTTTCAAAAATACGACCAACTGTCGCATTATTTTGGGAGCCTATTCTTTGATAATTATTCATTTAAAAAAAATTAAAGAGCGCTAATTTCTTCACGCAAAAATTCCTTCCATTTTTTGTCGTGAAGCGCGCGCGCGTAAATAAAAATATCTTTGTCGCCCCGCCCGGAAAGATTGACCACAATCGATTTATTTTTGGAAAGTTTGGGAGCAATTTTGAAAGCATGCGCGAGCGCGTGCGAGCTTTCCAACGCTGGAATGATTCCTTCTTTTTTCATCAGAATTTGCGCGGCTTTCAATACCTCCGCGTCGCGCACGAAAACATATTCCGCCCGTCCGCTCGCTGCCAGCGCAGAGTGCTCCGGACCGACTCCCGGATGGTCGAGACCGGCCGCAATCGAATGGGTGGCGGCGAGATTGCCGGCAGGAGTTTGGAGAAATTCCCCGAAAAAGCCTTCGAAAATGCCAGCCGGCGCATGCGGTTGCGTGGAAATTCGCGCAGCGTGATTTCCCAGTTTCGCGGAACGACCGCCCGCCTCGACGCCAATCAGTTGAACTTTTTCGTCTCGCAGAAATGGGTGAAAAAGTCCGATTGCATTCGAACCGCCGCCGACGCAGGCAATGAGAATATCGGGCAGCTTTTTGAATTCCTTTTGGAATTGCTGCCGAACTTCCTGCCCAATCACCGATTGAAATTCGCGCACGATCTCGGGAAAAGGATGCGGTCCGAGCGCGCTGCCGAGCAAATAATGAGTCGTCTCGAAATTCGCCGCCCAATCGCGGAGAGCTTCCGCCACCGCATCTTTCAGCCGCGCCGTGCCGGACTCGACAGGAACAACCTTCGCTCCCAATTTTTCCATCCAAAAAACATTCGGTCGTTGCCGCGCGATATCGACCGCCCCCATGAAAATAGTGCAATCGAAACCGAATTTCGCGGCAATCGTCGCAGTCGCCACGCCGTGCTGCCCCGCGCCAGTCTCGGCAATCAGTCTTGTTTTGCCTAATTTTTTCGCCAACAAAGCCTGCCCGAGCACATTGTTAAATTTGTGGGCGCCGGTGTGATTGAGATCTTCGCGCTTGAGAAAAATTTTCGCGCCGCCGAGCTCGCGGGAAATATTCTCGCAAAAAGTGAGTGGGGTCGGTCGACCGGAATAATTTTTGGCAATCGCGTGAAACTCCGCCCAAAACTTTTTATCTTTTTTGGACTCGTCCCAAATTTTTTCCAGCTCCGCCAAAGCCGGCTTGAGAACCTCGGGAACAAACGCTCCGCCGAACCCGCCGAAATAACCTTTTTTATTCACACGGAGATTTTAGCAAATCAATCAAAAAGTTCAGTCGAAAGATACCGTTCCCCGCCATCGGGAAAAACTGTTGCGATTTTTTGGTCGGGAAATTTGGAAGCCAGCTTCCGCGCCGCCGCAAAATTCGCGCCGGATGAAATCCCCGCGAGAATCCCTTTTTCTCGCGCGAGAAATTTGGAAGCTGCAAGCGCCTCGGCGGAAGAAATTTGAGCAATCTCGTCCACTACTTTTGAATCAAAATTTTTTGGAATAAAGCCTGCGCCGATTCCCTCGATTTTGTGATTTCCGCAAATCCCGCCGGAAAGAACCGCCGATTCCGCCGGCTCGACCGCGATGATTCGAATTGAAGAGTTTTGCGATTTGAGAAATCGACCCACTCCCGAAATCGTGCCACCTGTCCCCACCCCTGCCACGAAAATTTGGATTTCCGGCAACGCCGCGAAAATTTCCGGACCGGTCGTCGTCGCGTGAATTTCAATGTTTGCCGGATTTTCGAACTGCCGCGGTTGCCAGCCGTTTTCTTTCTCGGCTAATTTCGCAGCCTCGCGAATGGCGCCCGCCATCCCCTCCGCCGCCGATGTAAGAATAATTTCCGCGCCAAGCTGTCGCAGAATTTTTTGCCGCTCGACGGAAAAATTTTCAGGCAGGCAAATTTTGATCCGATATTTTTTTTGCGCCGCAATCCACGCGAGCGCAATGCCGGTGTTGCCGCTCGATGCCTCGACAATCAAACCGCCGGGTTTTAATTCTCCCGCATTCTCGGCTGCTCGAATCATCGCGAGCGCGGCGCGATCTTTGATCGAACCGCCCGGATTGAGGAATTCTAGTTTTGCAAAAATATTTTTTTCAACCTGAAGAAGCGGAGTGCCGCCAACAAAATCGAAAAGGTTTTGAATTGCTGCCATGTTTAAAGCATTCTCTTAAATTCAGTAGGAGATATTCCCGCTTCTTGCAAAATCTGCCTCAAAAGACCTCTGCCAACATCTGAAGACCCGTGCGCCGGAACGAGCGTAAATCTACCATCAGGATGTTTGAAAAATACATGCGAACCTTTTCGTCTCATTACTTGGAATCCGCTTTTCTTCAGCACGCGCATAATTTCTCGCGATTTCAAAGTTGGTAAACGCAGATTCATACCAAAACAGTTTCCAATCCAATAAAAGTGGGTTCGTAAGAAAACTCTTTGATCGCTCGACGATAATCAGGATCTTCTCGCGCAACTTCCAAACAAAGTTCAATTGCTTCCGCAAGATTTTTCTTCAACTTAGAGAGTGTTTTGGCTTGCGTGTGGCAGCCCGGCAAAGCCGGAACCGAAGCCACAAAAAAACCATCCTCGTCTCGCTCGATTATCGCTTTAAATTGCTTTTGCATCGTTGTAATTTTAACAAAACCTCACAATTTCGCAATGAACTCATCAAAAAGAAATTCCGTGTCGGTCGGTCCGGGTGAAGCTTCGGGATGAAATTGGACGGAGAAAAAAGGTTTCGAGCGATGGCGGAGACCCTCAATCGACCCGTCGTTCAAATTTTCGAACGCAACCTCCCATCCCGCTTTCATTTTGTTTCGAACAGCGAAACCGTGATTTTGCGAAGTGATGAAACAGCGACCGGTTTTAATTTCGCGAACCGGCTGGTTTTGGGAACGGTGACCGTACGGCAGTTTGAACGTCTGCATCCCCGCCGCCAGCGCGAGCAATTGATTGCCGAGACAGATGCCGAAAATCGGTTTTGATTTTTTGAGCTGCTGACGAATGGAGTGAATCGCCTCCACCGCTCGCGCCGGATCGCCCGGACCGTTCGAAATGAAAAGACCGTCGAACTTCACTTTTTCCAGATTGAAATCGTGCGGGAGGTGATGAACGGAAATTCCGCGCTCGAGAAAACTGCGGAGAATGCCAAGCTTCATTCCGCAGTCGAGAATCGCCACCGTTTTCTTCCCGCGTTTGAAAAAACGGGGTTTCGTCGGCGAAACTCGCGCAACAAGATGCTCCTTGTTCGGATCATAAAACTTCTGCCCTCCGACATCCGACTTTTGACCCCTGCCCTCTACCCTCTGACCTCTATTTTCAATCCTCCCGAGAATCGTCCCCTGCTCCCGCAATTTTTGGGTGAGAGAACGGGTATCCACGCCTGTAATCGCCGGAATATTTTCGCGCTGCAGCCACGCTGCCAAACTTTCTTTTGCCGCATGATGAGAATATTTTTCAGAATATTCGGAAACGACGAGTCCGGCAATTTGAATTTTTTCCGATTCGAAATTTTTTAAAACTTTTGTTCCATGTTCCATGTTCCATGTTTCATGTTTCGGAACGCCATAATTTCCGATAAGCGGATACGTCAGCACGAGAATCTGTCCGGCAAACGAGGGATCCGTCAGTGATTCAGGGTAGCCGACCATCCCCGTCGCGAAAACAACTTCACCCTCCGCTTCGACTGCTTGCCCTGAGCTTGCCTGCAGTGAGCTTGTCGAACCTGTCGAATGGGCGCCGAAGCTGTCGCCGGCAATCGCCGAACCGTCCGCAAGTGTGAGAATTTTTTTCATCTCGCGAGATTTTAGCAAAAGAAATACAATTTATCGTTTGCCTGCTGTAATTAACTTTTTCTATTTTTCACAAAAAATGCCCTGTCAATTATGGGTACAATTTCCATATCGTCAGTATAGTTTTTTGGAGCAATAAAACTTATTTCAAATGTGCTCTTTTCTTCGGACCCTATAAATTCAGACACACTAA
>JAHISY010000025.1 GCA_018817365.1 Patescibacteria group bacterium
CTAAATGTCTAAATTCCAATGTCCAAAATCTAAAGTCCAAATGGGTTCTTAGCTCAGTTGGTTAGAGCGCATCCTTGACGTGGATGAGGTCAGAGGTTCGACTCCTCTAGAACCCACCAATTTCTGTTTCGGAGAATGGTGGAATAAATTAACTGGTTCAATTTCCAATATTCAAATCTCAATTTTCAAATAATTTTTAGTTTTTACTAGACAAGAGTTAAAATCATCATCACAAGCGATATGGGATTTTTTTCTAAGAAAATAACAACCGATAAAATTACCGGATCGTTGGTAGATTTTTTTGATGTCGGTTATGGATCATTGGTTGTTAACTTTAAAGATACATTTAAAGACTTAAAAATATCGATTAAAAAGGAACAAGACAAAGAATTGCTAATTGTTCCGATGTTGGCAATTACGCAGGCAGTTCTCATGACTTTTAAAGATATGTCAAAAACAGAAGCTATTCTTAGCAAGTTTCAACTTGATGTTGTTAACCAATATTTTAAAGATGAGATAGAAAGAAATAAATTTAAAGAACTATTTTCGAAAAGATGTCGTGATGAGTATTCTGAAATATTAAATCCTGAAAATAAAGATTTAGGTATCCAATTTGGTCAAATTTTTTGCAACCATTTCTTTGGCAAAAAGGAAGATGGAAGTCATTTTGCGGTAATGATGTTTGTAGGTATGTCGTTTCTTAATCAAATAGTAGAAACAAAAAAATTCCTTGATGAAATATTGTCAAAATACGAAGTAATTTAATTAGGCTAATTAAACGGATGTTTTAAAAAAACTTTTGATAATATCGAAAACTTCTGCAGAGAATCCACTAAACAACAAATTTTTACCTAATTCTTTTGCCATGTTTTTTAGTTTATCCACGGCTTCTTTTATTTTGCTTGGCTCATTTGATGTTTTTATTGTTTCAGCTGCCTCTAAGTATTCAGATTTGTTTGACGAATATTTGAGATTCTCTTCAATAAAATTCGGTAGATCATTAATATTAATATCGAGCTGATTGACGGCAATTTTCATACTGCCATTATCGTACATCTCAACGCTTCCGTTTATCGTGACTTGACCATTAAAATGTATTCCCATAATTGTATTTTACAAGATTGAATTCAATTTATCATAAAGATATTTAAAATCCAAATAAATTTACTAAACTTCCCCCGTGCTTTCAAAATTAAAAAACTCTCTTCTCGAAATAATTTTCCCCATTCGCTGCGTCGGCTGCGGCGAGGAAGGGGAGTGGTTTTGCCGGAATTGTGTGCAGAAAATTAAACTTAATGAAAAACAATTTTGCCCGGTTTGCTGGCGGGAAAATTTTGGCGGGAAAGTTTGCGACCGTTGCGAATCTCCGCTCGCGGGAATTCGAGTGGCGGCGAGTTACGAAAAAAATCCCGAACTCGCGAGGGCGGTCAAAACTTTGAAATACAAATTTTCCGAGAATCTTGCCGACAATCTCGCGGCGATTCTCGCGCAGTCGATTTCCTCAAAAAATTACACAAACGAGCGGGTGGTGAGTTTCGTCCCGCTGCACAAAAAAAGATTGAAGTGGCGGGGATTCAATCAAGCCGAGTTATTAGCAAAGAAGGTTTCCGCGAATCTCAATCTTCTGCTCGAGAACCTTCTCGTTCGTGTGAAAAATACGCCGCAGCAGGCGAAATTAAATCGCGCGGAAAGATTGCGAAATTTAGAAAACGCGTTCGAAGTTTCTCCGAAATTCTCCGTGGCGGATAAAACCGTGATTCTCGTGGACGACATTTCTTCGACCGGTTCGACGCTCGTTGAATGCGCGAAAGTTCTCAAAAAAGCGGGAGCGGGGGAAGTGTGGGGACTGGTTTTGGCGCGCGGCTAAACTCAATTTTCAATGTGCAATGAAAAATGTGCAATTACTTTTAATTAAGAGCAATTGCACATTGTCAATTGATTCATTGAATGTCTGTCGAGCCGAAACCGCCGCGCGTCGTGTTTTCGATTTTTTCAATCTCCTCAAACTCCGCGCGCTCGCACCGGACGAAGAGACCTTGCGCGATTTTTTCGCCGCGCTCAACGGTCGCATTTTTAACCGAAAAATTATGAACCTGAATTTTGATCTCATCTTCGCTGCCGCAATAATCCTGATCGATTACCCCCAAACCGTGCGGCTGGGTGAGTCCCTTTTTGCGCGGAGTCGAAGATCGCGAAGTGATCAGCAGCGCGAAACCCGGTGGGGTTTTGATAATCACATTCGCGGGAATCAGCCGAATCTCGCCCGTTGGAACTTCCACCATTTCCCGCGCGAGCAGATCGAACCCGACTGCTCCTCCCGTTTCATAAATTGGGAGAGGAAGGGTTTTGTCGAGGCGGAAGATTTTTACTTTCATTTTTGAGAAATAAATTTGTAAGATTTTTTCAAAATAAAAAATAAATCATCGAGATCATTTTCATTTTCAACCTCAATCATTAAAGCGTGATTCCAATCTTTAGAGGAGATGTTATTTACATTTTTAAATTTTTTAAATAGAGAAACATCTTTTTTCTTTCCAAACTCAATTTGAATTTTTGATTTTAGAATTTTGGCTACACAGAATGAATTTTTTAAAAAGAAAGAAATGTAAAGTTTTCGATAATTTTTCTCTATATTTCCCCATCTTGAAAGTTCATTTTCGATTTTTTCAAAAAGCTGCCAAGTTTTTTCGGACGCTTTTTTTTGATGAAAATCGCGATCGTATTCTTTAAATTCGCGTGTGATTTTTTCAACTTCAGGATTTTTTAGAACTTCGCCAATTTTTGGTTTTTCTTTTTTTCGTTCAACTTTTTCTAAAATAAAATTATCATTTTTGAACCACGAAAATTTAAAAAGTTCGATTGGCAAATTAAAACTTGACGAGTCGATTTCGCGCTCGGGAAACTCGCGCGCGACAAAAATTAATTTTGACGAGTCCCAATTTATTTTTTCATCGTGTCGTGAAATTATTTTTTTGTTGAGAAATTCGAAAATAAATTTCTCTTTTTTTGTCGAAAGAAATCGAAAATACTGCAAACCTTGCGCGACAATTTCGCGTGCGCGATCTTTTTTAAGTTCAAAAATTACTGGTGAATTTTGTTCGCGGTCAAATGCCAAAATATCAAAAAATAGTCCGTTGACAGAGAATTGCCGTGAAACAAAAATCAAATTTGGAAAGATTTTTGACAAATTTTCTGCGAGTAAATCTTCCAAATTCTTTTCCGAAAAATCTGACAAACTTTTTTCGCGAATCTCTTCAATTCGATTTTTCGGCAAAATTTTAAAAAGCATTTTTAAAAAATTAGAGAACCGACTTCAAATCTACTCGCACCCCCGGTCCCATGGAACTCGCAAGCGAGATGCCTTTCACGAAATTGCTTTTTACGACTTTCGGCTTTGATTCGCGCACCGCTTTCAAATAACTTTTGATGTTCTCCTCCAATTTTTCCGCATCGAAAGAAACTTTGCCGACGATGTTGTGGAGAATCCCGAAACTATCCGCGCGAAACTCGACTTTCCCTTTTTGAATTTCCGCAATCGCGGACGCGACATCCTCGACGACAGTGCCCGCTTTTGGATTCGGCATCAAACCTTTTTGACCGAGCGTTTTTGCGATTTTTCCCAATTTTTTCATCATTTCCGGCGTTGCCACCGCCACATCAAAATCGAGCCAGCCCTTCCCGATTTTTCCAATCAAGCTTTCTTCGCCTGCTTCCACCGCACCCGCTTTTTTGGCTGCTGCTGCTTTTCCTTCGTTCACAAACGCGACTACGCGCAATTTTTTCCCCGTTCCGTTCGGCAGCGAGACGGTAGCTCGCACAATCTGATCGGATTTTTTTGGATTAATTCCGAGACGGGTGTGAATTTCCACGCTCGCGTCGAATTTCACCGTGGAGGTTTCTTTCACGAGCCGCACCGCTTCCGAGAGAGGATAAAGCCTGTCCTTCTCGATTTTTTCGCTCGCGGCTCGCCACGCTTTCGAATGAATTTTGAGAGGATTTTTCCGTTGCTGTTTTCGCTCTCTCACTTTTTGGGGAGCTTTTTTGCGCTCTTCTTTGGCAGCTTTTTTCTCCTCTTTTTCCGCCGCTTTTTTGGCTTTGGCTTCTTCTTTTTTTTGCTTCAAAATCTCCTCCGTCGAGGTTTCAGAGGCGATATCTTTCACCGCCTTTGCTTCTGCGGAATCATCCGCGCGCGTGGTTTTTTTGGGATTCATGAGATGGGGATTAGAGGTTCGAGCGTCCCGCGTACGCGAGACTCCCTCGAAAAAGTGCAGGGATTTTAAAAGAAGTTTTGACTAAACACAAATAGTTGAATTTCTCATAGAAAAGTGTTAAAATTAAGTATTATAAGTGCTAAAATGTCTCTCGTGAGAGAATCTAAAAATCACGGAAAAGTTGAGAAATCCGAAGTTTCGGAGGCTGCTGCGAAGACCGAAAAGGTGGATATAAAAAAATTAGAATCTGAAGCGGCGGTCGGCGTAGAAGCGGCGAAATTCGCTGCAGAAGTCGCGGAAATTGCAGAAACGGGAGCTGAAAGCGCGGAGAGCGAGAAGGGTTTTTCAGAGCAAAAAGGGGACCAAAAAGATTATTCTGCTATCAAAAAATCTTCTCAACAAACGCAGCAAGACCTCAAAGCTCACATTCACACAATCGTTTCTCCGCAAAAAATGCAGAAGCAGATTGCGATTGCGATTCGGAAAGAAATTCGAAAAGAGGAGCAGAAGGTATTATTCGCGTACGTGGGGATTAGAAAATATTCTCCGCACCGTTTGGCGGAGATGGTCGCGAAAATTCGCAGTCTCAAAGATTTGCTCGCGAGTCTCGTGGACGCCACGAAAGAAATTCTTACTGGACTTTATTTGAAGTGGGTGAAGCGGGAGGTTTGAGAATGGAAAGTGAAAAGTGGAGGGTGGAATTTAAAATTTGGAAATTTTCTGCCAGCTGCCAATTAAAAGCTGCTAATTTCGTCGGCTCCAATTCAATTTATGCCGCAGGATTTCGAAGTGATTGCGATTCCGAGGATGGATAATCTGGAGCATCCACTCCGCTTTGCGAAACACGATTTCATCGCCGATTTTCAGCGGAAAATTAATCTGCCCATCGGCAGTGAGAACGAGATTTTTCACGCGGATTTTCGAACGAATTTTTTCGTCTGCCGGCAACACGAGCGGGCGAGCGGCGAGGAGGTGAGGATTGATCGGCGTGAGAATGCACGCCCGCAGACTCGGATCGAGAATCGGACCGCCGGCAGAGAGCGAGTACGCCGTCGAGCCGGTCGGCGTTGCGAGAATCACGCCGTCGGCGTGGAATGTGGCGATTTTTTTCGAATCGAGCGAGAAATCGAGTTCGATTAGTTCGGCAAGGTTTTTTTGTTGCAGTACCATCTCATTCAGCGCGTGAAGAATTTTCACCGCCGCCCCGCCGCGGCGGACTTCTGCTTCGAGCAGCATCCGTTCACTCACTTCGAATTTTCCGCGGAAAAATTCCGCGAGGAGTTTCGTGAGATTGGCAGGAAAATATTCCGTGAGAAATCCCAAAGTTCCGTCCAAACGGACTCCTGCGAAAAGCGCGCGGCTGCCGAAAAATTTTCGCACCGCGCCGAGCAGCGCTCCGTCTCCGCCGAAAACGAGGATTAAGTCAGCTTTTCGAATTTTCGAATCGCGCGCGGGTTTCATGCCCAAAATTTTCGCGACCGTTTTTTCGAACAGAATTTCTTTTTTCTGCGCTCGCAAAAATTTCACCACTTTCGTGAAATAATTTTTCCGACCGGCGAGTTGCCGCCCGCCGACGAGCGCGATTGATTCCAAACTTAAAAAGGGCATGGTGAGATTTTAAATTAATTTCAAAATGAAAGATAAATTTTCAAATTTTCATAATTTTCGAATAAATCTTAATTTTCAAGAATAAAATTTTGATTTTGAAAATTATTTTGTAAATTTGAAACTTGAAACTTGAAATTTTTTTTAAAAAATCAAATCGGTATTTCGTTCGAGTTCAGTTAAAATCAACCAAATGGATGGATTTCTCGTAATCAACAAACCGAAAGGAATCACCTCGCACGATGCGGTGGCTTTCGCGCGGCGGCGTCTGAAGATTCGCAGAATCGGACACTCTGGTACGCTCGATCCGCTTGCGACGGGGGTACTCGTTCTCGGAATCGGCAGCGCGACCCGTTTGTTGGAATATATTCTCGGCTGCGAAAAAGAGTATGAGGCGGAAATTACTTTCGGATCGACGAGTTCGACGGATGACGCGGAGGGCGAGCTCACGCCGTTTCCGAATTCAAGACCATTCACGCGCGAGGAATTTGAAAAAGTTCTGCCGGAATTTCTCGGCGCGATTTATCAAATTCCGCCGAAGTTCTCCGCGATTAAAATTCACGGAGAAACTGCGTACCGTTTGGCGCGGGTTGGGAAAGAAGTGAATCTCAAACCGCGATTGGTGGAGATTCACTCGCTCGAAATTCGGAATTTCAATTTCCCGAAAGTCGAAATCTCAATCCGCTGCGGGAGCGGGACTTACATTCGCTCGCTCGCGCGCGATTTCGGCGCGCGGCTGGAGGCGGGGGGTTTTCTCTCGAAACTCACGCGGACGCGAGTCGGCAACTTCAAAATCAATCACGCCCTCCCGTTGAAATCGATTCGTCCTGACAAAATTATTCCAATTGAGGAAGGGATTCCGCTTCCGCAAATTAATCTCACACGGACAGAGGCAGAAAAAATTTCGCATGGTCAAAAAATTTCTGCGCGCACGAATGAGGCGAAAGTGGCTGGCATTTTCGAAGGGAAGCTGCTGGCAGTTCTCGCGCGTGAGGAAGAAAAACATTCGCTGCGACCGGAAAAAGTTTTTAAGAGTTTGCAGTCGGCAGTTAGCAGTTCGCAGAAAGAAGATGTAGTTAGATTTTCGACTAAAAAAATTCGTTCGTAAAAAAATCTGTAAACTGTCAGCTGCTGACTGTGAACTATTTCCCTTTTATTTTCGCTTTTCTGCTCACTGCTTTTCTCACGATCTCCGCTGTGAAATTTTTTCCGCAGCTCGGGCTGCTCGATGATCCGAAAAAATATGGTTTGCAGCGCGCCCCGATACCATACTTCGGTGGACTTGCAATTTTCGCAGGATTTGTCGCGAGCGTGCTTGTTTTTGTTCCTCTTTCGAAAGAAATTCTCGGGCTGCTCTCGGGGGCGATTCTGCTCACGACTGTTTCTTTTCTCGATGACGCGTTACGCCTCCCACCGTTTCTCCGTCTTTTTTTTCAAATGCTCGCGGCGCTGATTCTCGTGATTGCAGGAATCGGAATTACCCACCTCACGAATCCTTTCGGCGGAGTGTTTGATCTCGCGGCATTCGATTGGAATCTCGGCTTTGGCGGGGCGGAATATCATTTCACGCTGCTCGCCGATTTTTTCACGATTGCGTGGGTTTTGCTTCTCACGAATTCGCTGAATTGGCTCGACGGCGTGCCCGGACTTTCTTCAGGCATCGCGGGGCTGGCAGCCCTCGTCATTTTTTTCCTCGCCGCGCGGGAGGGCTTCCATTTCTTCGATCAATCGGCGGTGATCGCGCTCGCGGGGATTCTCGCGGGCGGCGCACTCGCGTTCACGATTTTCAATTTTCCTCCGCCGAAAATTTTGCTCGGCGACTCCGGCTCGATGTTGCTCGGATTCGTGCTGGCCGCGCTCGCAATTTTTTCCGGCGGAAAAGTGGCGACTGCCGCACTCGTCCTCGGCTTCCCGCTGCTCGACGCGGCGTGGGTGATTCTCCGCCGCATTTTTTCCGGACAATCGCCGTTTCGCGGCGATTTCGGTCATCTTCACCATCGCTTGCTGGCGGCTGGATTTTCAGAACGAAAAACCGTTCTTACGGTTTACCTCGCCTCCGCGTCTTTCGGCGCAGTCGCGCTTTTCATTGATTCCGCCTTTGGCAAACTCCTCGCACTCGCCGCTCTCTTCGCGGTGATGCTAGGGGTGGGGTGGCGGTTGAGAAATTCCAAACTCCAAAACCCAAATGCCAAATAAATTCCAAATATCAAAATTGAAACGAAAGTTTCGCGATTTAGAAATTAACCCCGCAATTTTTCAATCGCTCCTTCTCGACTCTCCGCTTTGAAAATGTAATTTCCCGCGACCAAAATATTTGCGCCGGCTTCGCGCGCTAATTTCGCCGTCTCAGCATTTACCCCGCCATCGACTGAAATATCGAGTTCCGGATTTTTTTTCCGTAGTTCTCGAATTTTCGGGAGTGCGCTTTCCAAAAATTCCTGCCCGCCGAAACCCGGCTCGACCGACATCACCAAAACCAAATCGACTTTCGACAAAAATTTTTCGATTGCGGAAACGGGCGTTTCGGGTTTAATCGAAATTCCTGCTTGGCAGCCGAGGCTGCGGATTTTTTCCAACATTTCGCCGATGTTACCCTCGATTTCGGCGTGAATTGTGATGGCATCGGCTCCTGCTTTGGCGAAATCCGCCAACAAATTTTCGGGATTATCTACCATCAAATGCGCATCGCGAAAAAGTTTCGTTTTCAAATTCCGCAAAACCGGTGCGCCGATGGTGAGATTCGACACGAAATGATTGTCCATCACATCGATGTGCAGCCAATCGGAGAATTTTTCAATTGAGGCGATTTCCTCATTCAGTTTTCCGAAGTCAGCTGAGAGGATAGAAGGCGCGATTTTCAGAAGGGGAGGCAGGAGTGGAGGTGAGGGTAAAATTTTCAATTTCTAATTTTCAAACAATTTTCAATATCTTAATTTCTCAATTTTCTAAACAGCTTTCGAACAAGTTTTGCTTGAAACATTAAAACATTAGAAATTGTTTAGAAATTGAAAATTAGAAATTAGAAATTTTCTTGCTAATCTCAATTTTCTTCACCCTCTCCTCATGCCTTCCGCCCTCGAATTCCGTTGCCAAAAACTTCGCGAGGATTTCACCTGCGAGATTCGGTTCGGTCATTCGTCCAGCTAAAACTAAAATATTTGCGTCGTTATGTTTTCTCGCGAGTTCGGCATCCATGATTGAAACGCACCGCACCGCGCGGATTTTCGGATGCCGGTTCAAAGCCATCGCAATGCCATGACCACTTCCGCAAATTCCGATGCCGCGGTTCTCCAGATTTTCTAAAACTTTCGCCGCCAATTTATGACCGAAGTCGGAATAATCGCAACTTTTCGCAGAGTCGCAGCCGAGATCTTCGAACTCAATCCCGTGCTTCGCGAGATTTTTTTTTAAACTTTCTTTTAATTGAAAGCCGGCGTGATCGCTTGCTAAAAAGAGCATAAAGAAGATAACGAGCTTTAGGGATTATAAAGATTTTTTGTTGGAATTCATAAATCTTGTGAGCAAATAGGCGGTTGTGTTGATGAGATTAAGCACATCGTTGTAATCTTTTTGCGAGAAATATTTTTGCTCGAAAGAGATTTCACTCAAACAATCAACTTCAACGAGTGAAGATTTCGCAAAGTTAAAAAATTGAATTCTTTCTTTTAAGCCAACTCTTGAGTTGCCTTCGGCGATGTTGGCGCAAACTGAAACAGCCGCTCTTCGAATTTGCGAAGTTAAGCCAAACACTTCTTCACGTGGAAATTTTTTTGTTAGTTCATAAACAAGCGCAACTAATTTCTTCGCGTTTTGCCACACCACAAGCTTTCGAAATGAATTTTGATAGCTCATCTTTAAAGCTCTTTAGAATCTTTAAGTTCTTTAAGATCCTTCTTCTAAATTTTCACAACCGCTGTTGCGGTGGCTTTTTTCGCACCGAAAAGTTTTTCGAATTCTTTTGAATCAAGGCTCTCGACTTCGAGCAGTTTTTCGGCAATTCGTTTTAATTTCACCTTATTCTTCAACAAAATCGATTTCGCGGTCTGATAAGCCTGATCGATAATTTTGCGCACTTCACCGTCGATTTTGCTTGCCATTTCTTCAGAATAATCGCGTTCTTGCATCAAATCTTTTCCGAGAAAAACATTGCCGTGGCTTTTTCCGTAAATTACCGGTCCGAGCTTCTCGCTCATTCCGAATTGAGTTACCATTTTCCGCGCGATTTTGCTTGCGCGGTCGAGATCGTTTGAACTGCCGGTCGTCACTTCGCCGAAAACGATTTCCTCGGCGACATGTCCGCCGAGCAGGCTTGCCAACTCGTCATGGAAACGGGATTCGCTTTCCAACCGCCGATCTTGTTCCGGCAAATACCACGTCACGCCGAGCGCCATTCCGCGCGAGACAATCGAAACTTTGTGGACCGGATCGGTGTGGGGGAGCGTGTGGCTCACGATTGCGTGACCGGATTCGTGAAAGGCGGTGATCTGCCGTTCTTCGTCGGTGAGCACGCGCGATTTCTTTTCCGGACCGAGCGCGACTTTTTCAATCGCGTTTTCGAGTTCGTCTTGCGTGATTGTTTTTTGTCCTCTTTTTGCCGCAGAAATCGCCGCCTCATTCAACAAGTTTTCGAGATCGGCTCCTGTGAATCCGGGAGTTTGCCGCGCCACTTTTTCGAGATTCGCGTTTGGCGCGAGCGGTTTATTGCGTGAGTGGACAGCGAGAATTTCTACCCGTTCTTTGATATCGGGAATATCAATCACCACTCGCCGATCGAATCGGCCCGGTCGGAGGAGAGCGGGATCGAGGACATCCGGTCGATTCGTCGCGGCCATCACGATTACATTCGTGCCAGTTTCGAAGCCGTCCATTTCTGTCAAAATTTGATTCAAAGTCTGCTCGCGCTCATCGTGACCGCCGCCGAGACCCGAGCCGCGTTGCCGTCCGACCGCGTCGATTTCATCAACAAAAACAATCGAAGGCGCATTCCGTTTCGCTTTTTTAAATAAATCCCGCACCCGCGAAGCTCCCACCCCGACGAACATTTCGACGAACTCACTTCCCGAGATTGAAAAAAAAGGCACATCTGCCTCGCCTGCCACCGCGCGCGCGAGGAGGGTTTTCCCGGTTCCGGGTGGACCCAAAAGCACCACCCCTTTCGGAATCTTCGCACCCATCGCGAGATATTTTTTCGGATTTTTCAAAAAGTCCACGATCTCCATCAATTCTTCTTTCGCCTCGCGCGCGCCGGCAACATCTGTAAAATTAGTTTTAATTTTTAATTTATCCGCGACTGTCGCCCGCGATTTCCCGAAACCCATCGCGCCTTGATTGTGGGTTTGCGCCTGCCGCATCATGTAAACGAGGAATGCGGCAATCAAAAGAAACGGGATGATTCCCGCGATGACATTCAGCCAAAACTCGCTGCCGGCGGAATCCACCGCTTCCACGATCACCCCACTTTCCGGGCGAATCAAGCCGAGATCGCTCAAACTCTCGCTGAGCGGTAGTGTGGTTTTTTCCACTTTTCCATCTTTCAGAGTGACTGTGAGCGTGCTGCCTTCCACTTTTATTTTTTCAATTTCATCCGCGGCAAGTTGCTGCTGCACCGTCGTGATCGGCACTTCGATCGTGGGTTCCGCTTGATTGCCGAAAATCACATAAACGCTCGCGGCAATGAGTGCGAGAATCAAAAGCGTAGTGAGTCCGCCGCGGCGGGGAGGATTTTTCATTCAAAAGTTTTTTAAAAAGCGAAGAGGAGTTTAACTTCGAAGAAAAAGGAAGTAAAATGATTACATGAAAATCGCAATCATCGGTTACGGGAAAATGGGTAAAGCGGTGGCAAATTCTCCGCGGCTAGGTAGCCACGAAATTTCCGCCAAAATTGATCTGAGCGCGGCTGGCGCAACCGCTGCCGAAATTTCCGCGGAAAATTTAAACGGCGCGGAGGTGGCGATTGATTTCACGCACCCCGATTCTGTCGTCGAAAACATCCGCCAGCTCGCCGAGCTAAAAGTTCCGATCGTCGTCGGCACGACGGGGTGGTATGAAAAATTAGAAGAGGTGAAAAAAATCGCCGCCGAAAATTCGGTCGGGGTTTTATACGCCGGGAATTTATCGATTGGGGTTCAGACTTTTTATGCGATTGTCGAGCATACCGCGAAACTTTTGACTGGCAAAAATTTTGATGCGGCGATTCGCGAAATTCATCACACCGGCAAAGCCGACGCGCCGAGCGGGACCGCCCGCGAGATTGCGGAGAAAGTGCTCGCGAATTTTCCAGAAAAAAAGGCGATTATTCTCGATAATGCCGAGCAGCCGGTTCCGCCTGAAAAACTGCAAATTTCCTCCGCTCGCATCGGCAAAGTCGTCGGTGTCCACGAAGTTATTTTCGATAGCGAACACGATTCGATTCGGCTGGAACACTCCGGCAAAAATCGCGGTGGCTACGCGGGCGGCGCGATCGCCGCGGCGGAGTGGCTTGTCAAAAAAAACGAAGCGGGAGTTTTTACTGCAAAGGACTGGTTGGGGTTTTAAACTGCAGCTTTTAGGACTGCATTAACATTTGTTCGCAGTTTTCCGATGTCGCCTCCAAAACCGAATCGGATTCCCTTGTCGAGTGCTGTTGCGGCAGGCAGAGAGCTGCCACCTTCTTTTTTTGCGCCTTCTTTTTCTGCCTGGTCTAATAATAACAGGATTTTGCGGGCAGCCTCAGCTTGGCTGCGACAGTTTTGAGTTTCCATAATTTTTGGGGTTTAAAAAATTAAGGCTTAAAGTTATTTTATTTTCTTTTTTTTATCAAATTAATTTTTGAATACTTTTTTTATTCTTCCAAAATCTCCGCGACCAATTTCTGAATATTTTCTCTATCCACTTCTTCATTGCCAGTAATTTCGATTTCCAGTCCGGCCAATGTTGCTGAAGCCTTGATCAGTTCGGTACCGAGTTTATCGGGTTCATTACCACTGTTATCCAAAATTGCTTTTATGCCTTTCACAATACCGATTTTCATCCAGTCCATTTGCTTTTTGATAATCGCCGCGACATTTTTCAGAACCTCTTCTTCGGTTCTTCCTAGACCTAATTTTTTTCCTAGTTCGATACCTAGAGCATTGGACCCTTTATCACATGCCACATACTTAAAATATTCGTGTAGCTCCATCGCCCCCGCCTCCACGATTTGTTTGTCACTCCACAAAAATGGAGTTTCTTTTTCTACCAGAACCTCTGGTACAAGTTTCTCGCTGATCTCGCCGCCGCCTGCTCCGCTTTCCGCGGATTTGGTTTGCGCCGCGATGTATTCTTCTCCTAGAATCGCCGCGACATTTTTCCGAATCTCTTCCTCGGTTTTTCCTAGACGTACTCCTTTCCCCAATTCGACACATGCTATGGTGCTGTATTTGCGCTTAAGCGGGTCTTGACTGTCATCCGCGCACTTGAAATAACTGCTCACATTTTTTGCCGCCTCGATTTGCGCTGGGGTGTAATTTTTTCCATCGGAAGTGGTTTGACTTTTCTCAACCATAATTTTTGGGGTTAAAAAAATTAAGAGTGAAGTTTAGGATTTTTCTTCCAGTTTCTCCAACTTTTCCAAAATCTCTCCGCTTCGATCAAGCTCCAAAATAATTTTCGGAACTTTTTTCATCACGAGTTTGCGGTTCAATTCCCGCTGTATTTTTGAAATAACTTTTCGCGCAACCTCGTCGAATTGATGCGAGTTTCGCATCACCCCCACCCCCACTTTCGCGCTGTCGAAGCCGTGCGCGACTTTTATCCACACCACATTTACCAATCCAAATTTTTTCACAGGAAAATAAAAGGGGAGGAGAAGCGCGATTTCCCGCGCGAGGAATTTTTCGAGTTGGATTTTTCGCGAGAAATTCATGTGAGGATTCTAGTTTTTCTTTTCCGAAACTCCCAAAACGCCGATTCTTTTGATGGCTTCTCGGGAAATCCATCGAATAAATTTTCCCAACTCAAGTCCCAAGTGCACGATGTTTTTTATAGGAGGGTCGAGTTTACTCAAACTTTCTTCAATGTGATCTTCTGTTTCCATGAAATTTTTTTAAGTACTGCACTTTACCATCTCATTAAAATTTTGCAAATCTTTTTTCGTGTAAAATTTTCCCGTGGCTAAAAAACTCAAAATCGCGTTCGCGGGGACTCCTGAATTTGCGATTCCGAGTTTACGGAGTTTGATCGCAGACGAAGGAATCGAGGTCGTCGCGGTTTTCACGCAGCCGGATCAATCCGCAGGGCGGGGGAATCGACTCACACCGCCGCCAATTAAAATTTTCGCTGAGGAAAATGGGATTCCGGTTTTTCAAAAAAAAATCGACGCATCAAAAATTCAAAAACTCAATCTCGATTTTCTCGCGGTCGTTGCGTTCGGGATGATTCTCCCGTCGGAAGTTCTCGAAGTCCCGCGATTCGGTTGCGTCAATCTTCACGCTTCGCTGCTTCCGAAATTTCGCGGCGCGTCTCCGATTCAGTCCGCGATTCTTTCCGGCGAAGCGAAAACCGGTGTTTCGTTTATGCGGATTTCCGAGCAACTCGATGCGGGTGATATTTTTGCGCAATTTGAAATTGAAATCGGGAAAAAAAATGCGGAGCAGCTGAGCGTGGAATTAGCAAAATTGGGAGATAAGTTTCCGGAAGTTTTGAAAAAAATCGCGCGCGGAAAATTAAAAGCGACCCCGCAAAATTCCGCCGAGGCGACAAGTTGCTCAAAAATTAGAAAAGCTGACGGTCGAGTTTCGTGGGAGGAAGATTCCGCGGAAATTATTTTGCGGAAGTTACGAGCCTTCGCGGGTTGGCCAAGCGTTTTCACTTCCTTTCAAGGAAAGATTCTGAAGCTTATCGAATTGGAAAGTTGGCAGTTGCCAGTCGGCAGTCGGCAAAATGGTGAAGTTTTCGCGGAGGATGGGAAGATTGGGGTGAAGGTGGTGGATGGGGCGATTGAACTAAAAAAAGTTCAGCTTGCGGGAAAAAAAGTTTTGCCGGCAGCGGAATTTGCGCGCGGTGAGCGGGGATTTGTTGGCGCTAAACTTAGGTAAATGTTATTAAAACGAACTGATCTCGAAAAGCGCGAGCGGGAAATGCTTGCGCCGTACGCTACTTTCTCCGATTCCGCGAAGCGGGAGCATCCTGATTCTCAAGACGAATTTCGCACGCAATTTCAGCGTGATCACGCGCGTATCATTCATTCTAAAGCATTCCGCCGGCTGAAAGGGAAAACACAAGTTTTTGTGGCACACTACGGCGACCATTACCGCAATCGTCTTACCCATACGCTCGAAGTTTCTCAAATCTCGCGTAATCTTGCGCGGAATCTCGCGGTAAATGAGGATCTCGCCGGCGCAATCGCGCTCGCGCACGATCTCGGTCACACCCCCTTCGGTCACGCTGGTGAAGGGCGGTTGAATTCACTCCTTCAAAAATTTGGCGAAAGCTTCGAGCATAACAGGCAGTCGCGGCGGATTCTCACGACTCTCGAGAAAAAATATGTTGGTTTCGACGGGCTGAATCTCACCTTCGATTTACTCGACGGTTTGGCGAAACATTCCACGCCGTACGATTTCGCCGAAAATTCCAACGAGCAGCCTTCTCTTGAGGCGCAGATTGTCAATCTCGCTGACGAGATTGCCTACACCAATCACGATCTCGATGATGGTTTGCGGGGGAAAATTTTTACGCGGGCGGATCTGAAAAATTTAAAAATGTGGGAAAAGGCGATCAAAAAAGTAAATGCTAATTTACCCGATGAAGCTTTCAGTCATCGCGCCGTGAGTGCGATTATCGACTTACTCACCACTGATTTGTTGCGGGAAACTTCAAAAAATTTGAAAGAAAATAAAATTAAAAGCTTAAATGAGATTAAAAGTTTCCGCGAAACACTCGTGAGTTTTTCTCCCTCCACTCAAAAAGATTTAGATGAGCTCCGCGAGTTTCTTCGTGCTAAATTTTATCTCCACCCGGAAGTCAAAAAATTGAGCGAGCGGGGAGCCGATCTGCTCGAAAAACTTTTCACTTCAATTTTCAAAAAACCGGAATTACTGCCTGCCGAATTTACGGCGAAGCTGAAAATGGATTCGCGAGAAATTGTTGTCGCAGATTTCGTAGCCGGGATGACAGATGATTTCGCGGAAGAATTCATAAAGAAAGTGAAAAAGTAGAAGGTAGAGAATAGAAAGTTGAAAGTTGAAAAACATTTGTCTTTTCCCTCTTTAGCAAAAGAGGGAAGGCGAAGCAGGAGTTTGAAAAATTGAAAGTGGAAAGCAGAGTCGGAGATTTGCAAAGGCGAAGCATTTGCACGAAAAACCGTTAACCCCCTAGATATCTAGGGGGTTAACTTTACAGAGACGGAGATTTGGATTTTGGAATTTATCCCGTGAACGCGGGATTAAGATTTGGGATTTATTAATTCTTTCATCTCGCCAATCTCGAAAAATACAATGCCTATGAAGAATTGAGGCTGAAATGGTAAAATTCGGCAGATGGAAAATAAAATCAAGGCTTCGCTTTTCAGTCGGTTTCGAAAGAGACAGCAACAGGAAATTTCAAAGGGGAAGTGGTTGCGAAAAGGTTTGATTTTTGGTGGAATTTTGCTCGTAGGATTTCTTTTTCGCGTGTGGATTACCCTTGTCATTCTTCAAATTGGACAGTTTGTTTTCACCCCGATTCTTCCGAATATCGATGATGTCGACGCGCTTTTTGCTTCGCAGTCCACGATAATTTACGATCGCGAAGGGAGCGAGCTGTACACGATTCACGGAGATGAGAATCGTTTCGAAATTCCGTTTGAAAAGATTCCCGAAACGGTGAAGCTCGCGACGCTCGCGGCGGAGGATGATCAATTTTACAATCATCCCGGGTTCGACATCGACGGAATCATCCGCGCGATTCTCGGGGAGATGGGTTTCGATTTTATCGGCGGGGGTTCGACGATCACGCAACAATTTGTCAAAAACGCTTATCTTTCCCCCGAAAAAACTTACTGGCGCAAATTGCAAGAGCTGATGCTCTCGCTCAAATTTGAAAACAAATTCACCAAAAACGAGATTCTCGAAATGTATCTTAACCGTATTCCGTACGGCGGGAATGCGTACGGCATTCAAGCTGCCGCGCAAACTTTTTTCAACAAAAATTCGGAAGATCTCACTCTCGCGGAGGCGGCGGTGCTTGCCGCGCTGCCGCAGCGACCGTCGAAATATTCGCCGTACGGTCAGAATCGAGAATTTTTGATGGGGAGTTGCGGCAAAGTTTCCGCAGTCGAAGTCGTGGAGACTATTGAAGCTGCTGAAAATTTAAAATTAAAAATCCGCGCGACGGGAGAAGTGTGGCTCAAAATTTCCGTTGACGGCGAGGTCAAACGTGAAGCGATTTTCAAAAGCGATGAGATTTTCGAGTCCTCATTCACCGAAGATTTCAACATCATCTCCGGCAACCAAAATTTCCAAATTCTCGTGAATAGGGAGGAGGTTGCCACGAAAAATCAATCGAACTTCACCGCTTCGAAAAAAGATTTCGCGACAAAAATTGAAATAGTCGCGAACCAAAATTCGTGCGAGTCGATTGATGATCCCGATTATGAGACAGGCAGAAAAGACTACGTTTTGCAGCGGATGCTTGGGCTCGGTTTCATTTCCGAGTCGGAATTTTCCGCAGCGTGGCGAGAATCGAATGATTTGAAATTCACCGCGTATCGCGAATCAATTAAGGCTCCGCATTTCGTGTTTTTCGTGCGCGATATTCTCGAAGAAAGATTTGGCAAAGATGTCGTCGAGCGCGGCGGGTTGCGGGTTTTCACTACGCTCGAACCCGCGCTTCAAACAAAAGCCGAAGAATTAATCGCCGCGCAATTTCCGCAATCGGAAGATCCCGACGGGAATGTCGCATGGGGACACAACCGTTTTGACGCGACTAATGCTTCTCTCCTTGCGGTCGACAACGAAACCGGTCAGATTCTCGCGATGGTCGGCAGCCGCGATTATTTCGAGACGCTTCGCGAAGATGGTTATGGCAATGACGGCGCGACCAACTTGACGACGCGTCCGCGACAGCCGGGTTCGAGTTTCAAGCCAATCGCGTACGCCGCTGGTTTGAAAATGGGATTCACGCCCGCTTCTGTTTTTTGGGATGTCGAGACGAATTTTGGCGGGGCGGATGACTACACTCCGCAGAATTACGACGGGACTTTTCTCGGACCATTGTCGATGCGGCGCGCAATCGGTTATTCGCGGAACATTCCGGCGGTGAAGATGGCGATTCTCGCGGGAGAACTCGCCGTAGTCGAGACGGCGCGCGAACTCGGGATTTCGAGCGTCTATTCTGATGAAAGGTACGGTCCGACGATTGCGCTCGGCGCGGCGGAAATTCCGATGAGCGAGATGGTGCGGGCGTACTCCGTTTTTGCGAATGGAGGGTATCTCACCGAATTCACGCCGATTCTCAAAATCACCGATTCGCGCGGCAATCTGATCGAAGAGTTTGAAGCGCCGCAAAAGTCTCTCGCGCTTGATCCAGCCGTGGCTTACCTCATGACGAATATTCTTTCCGATTCGAACTCGCGACCGGCTTCGTGGAATCACTTTCTCAATTTGTCCGATCGACCGAATGGCGCGAAAACCGGAACGGCAAATAAAAAGATTTCCGAAGACAAAATTCTTCCCGGCGATGTCTGGACAATCGGTTTCACTCCGCAGATTACCGCTGCCGCGTGGATGGGCAACAACGATGGCACGCCGATGAACACGAGCGGCACGGGACTGGCTTCTGCGAGTCCGATTTGGAAGGATTTCATGGATTTCGCGCACGCGAATTTGCCGGTCAAAAACTTCAAAATTCCAGAAGGTATCGTGCAGCGGAGCGTTTCCCGATTGACGGGTAAATTGGCTTCCGCGACGACTCCGGTCGATCAGATCGTCGTCGAAACTTTTCTCGATTCGACTGTGCCGCTCGAAGTCGATGACGCATTCATCGAAATTGAAATTGACACGGTGAGCGGCAAACTGCCGAGCAGTCTCACCCCCGCATCCGCAATTATTAAAAAGAAATTCGTAAATCTCCACTCCGAGCGCGATTACGATCCAGAGTGGGAAAAGCCGGTGCGCGCATGGCTCAAAAGATTCGCCGGCGAAAATTCTACGCTCGCGCCGCCGCCGACCGAGATTGACGATGTCCACACCGCTGCGACTGCGAAACAGTCTCCTTCGATTTCAATCATCGCTCCGGTCTCCGGCTCGACCGTCCAAAAGTCATCGATCGGAGTGTGGGTGGATGTCACCGCCGCCCACGGCGTCGAAAAAGTCGAGTATTTCCGCGACGGAGATCTCGTGGCGACCGCCCTCACTCCGCCGTGGAAAGGCGTGATACCCATTTCACTCCGCAAAAAAGACGGCGACCATGTGAACATCGCCGCAAAAATATTCGACAAACTTTTTTACACCGACACTTCTTCAGTCGAAGTCGTCGTCGGTGAGGACACGCAAATTCCGACAGTTCGCATTACCTCGCCCGCTGCCGATCAGCAAGTTTTTCGCGGGAGCACGCTGCTCGTGAAGGCGGATGCTTTCGACGCTGGCGGCGACATTGAGAAGGTGAGTTTTTATCTCGATGGCAGCAAGTTTGCGGAAACTGAAAACACGCCGTACGAAACTCCTCTTATTATTCGCGATTCCCATCGTCTCGGCAGCCACACTCTCGAAGTTCGCGTCGAGGACACCGCGGGTTTTTCTGCGCGCGGTGAAGTTAACTTCGAAATAATCGAGGGAAGCGGCGGGGTGGAAGATTTCACAATCATCTTGCCGGCGCAGGACGCGCAAATTCCGCTAGAAAAAGCGCGCGTGGAGGTGGTGGCGCAAATCAATCGCGCGAAATTTGATCCCGAAAGAGTCGAGTTTATCGCGAAAAACATGGCTACCGGCGATCGCTTTACTTTTGCCACGATTGAAAATCCGGTCGGCGAGACCTTTTCGGCGGTGTGGGGGAATTTCACGGCGGGGAAGTACGAGCTTTATTTCAAGGCTCGCGACGCGAGCGGCAAAACAATTATTTCCGGTCGTAATTCTGTGGAGGTGAAATGAAAATGATGAATAAAGGATGAAGAATGATGAAAATAGTTTTAAATTTTAAAATAATTTTGAATGTTTGAATATCTGAATTCCAGTAACTTTACACACTTCCAATTTCCCAAGTCCCTGCTTCACTCATGATACTGCTTAAAAATGACCACACCCTCCTTCAAATTAACAAATCCCTGCTTCGCCTTTGCAAATCTCCGTCTCTATTATCCACATCCAATTTTTTTAATTCCTGCTTCGCCTTCCCATCTCA
>JAHISY010000026.1 GCA_018817365.1 Patescibacteria group bacterium
CCTTGCCAACCCCTCCAATTCGCATAGAATTTTAGCGAGTCTATCTTACAAATGCAAGTCTAAATTTAAACATTCCAAAACTAACAATCGAAAATCTCTAAAAGCTACTTTTGAGAAATTAGGAAAAATTAGATCATTAAACTCAAAAATTTTTGGGAAAGTTGATTTTAACTGGTGGTATTTATGGCAACATTTTCAGAAAAAACGTTTTCAAGAAGCTTTAATTCGCGCAAAATTCGCGCCTGCTGCGGTAGAAATTTTGGAAAATGCTGAATTTGTAGAAGAATCACAAAAAGAGAAAGACTGCTTTTTGGTTCATGGCAAATGTGGTCGCAGAGTTTTTACGGTTGTCGTGGAAAAAGTTAAGAAAAAAATTCGCATAAAAACTTTTTATCAATCAAAAAAGACAACACAGGCTTGGCGCGAGCTGGCTGAAAAATTCTCCCTCCCACTCGAATTGCCCGAAGTGGAAAATTATCAACCGACTGACAGCGGCGAATCCCCGCTCGCGGGAATTGAAAAATGGGTGAACACAACCTGCCCGAAGTGCGGTGGGAAAGCGAAACGCGAGACCGACACGATGCCGAATTGGGCGGGCAGTAGTTGGTATTTCCTCCGCTACATCGATCCGCAGAATTCGGAGGAGTTCGCAAGCGCAGAGAAATTAAAAAAGTGGCTGCCAGTCGACTTGTACAACGGCGGGATGGAACACACCGTCCTCCACCTGCTTTACTCGCGTTTTTGGCATAAATTTCTTTTTGATTTGAAACTCGTGCCGACCGCCGAACCGTACGCAAAACGGATTTCGCACGGAATGATTCTCGGGTCGGATGGGGAAAAGATGAGCAAATCGCGCGGGAATGTCGTGAACCCCGATGAGATCGTCGCGAAATTCGGTGCGGACACGCTGCGGATTTACGAGCTATTCATCGGACCATTCGATCAAGCCGCCGCGTGGAATGAAGGTGGCGTAGAAGGCGTGCATCGTTTTCTCGAAAAGGTTTGGCGGCTGAGTGAAAAGGTCGAGCAAACTAAGCCGTTAACCCTCCAGCTAGCTGGAGGGTTAACTTCGAATTCCGAAAAGCTTCTTCATAAAACGATTAAAAAAGTTTCGGAAGATTTGGACGCTTTTCATTTCAACACCGCAGTTTCGAGTTTGATGATTTTTGTAAATGAAGCCACCCGGCTTTCGAAATTTCCGCACGCGACCTTCAAGAAATTTCTCACGCTGCTCGCACCCTTCGCCCCGCATCTCGCGGAAGAATTGTGGGAAAAACTGGGCAACAAAAATTCCATCCACCTCGAAGCGTGGCCCGCGTTTGATGAAAATTTGGCGAAGGATGAGACGATCAATCTCGTGATTCAAGTAAATGGAAAGTTGCGGGACACAGTCGCGGTCGCGGTAAATATTGAAGAAGCGGAGGCTTTGAAATTAGCGAAAAAGAGTGAGAAAGTGGCGAAGTGGATCGAAGGCAAAGAAATTCGAAAAGAGATTTTTGTGCCGGGGAAGTTGGTGAATTTTGTGATAAACTGAAAGTGTGAATATAGTTACTGTTTCGGCTAACGATTTAAAAATAATTCCTACTGCATGGAAGAAAAAACTCGGTGGTGATAATTTTGAGTTACAGTTAAATAAAAAATCTATCTCCATCAGACCAAGAGCGGTAGAAAAAATGGACTGCTGGAATGCGAGTAGAGATAATAACGGTAAAGCGATTCCGACTAAGAAAATACTCAAAACTTTGAAGAAAATTCGTAAAGAAGAGGATGGACAAAAATGAAAAATTTTTACGATCTCTGTCCCGTAGTTTACGAGATAAAGTTGAGGCAAAGTTGACTTTGCTTTTGCTGAAGCAACTGGATGATTTAGATGTAAAAAAGCTAAAAGGCAATAAGGGCTATCGAGTGCGAGTTGGCAAAATCCGAATTCTTTTTCGGCTTGATCAAAATAAAAATCCCGAAATTTTCTTCGTTGGTTTTCGTGATTCGGTTACTTACAGTCATCACTGTTAGATAATTTTCGTGCCGGGGAAGTTGGTGAATTTGGTGGTGTGAGAAGAAAACAAAATGAGAGATTTATTCAGACAAAAGGGAGGGCTTCAAAAGGAAGTTGGAAAATTTTTCAATAATTAACTGTCTCTCGTCAATTTCTTCCTCCCCTCCCCTTTCTTTTCTGATAACTTCTTTTTCTCACCTTTCGGAAAAACCTTTTTCTCCCTATCCTCACTATTACTCCACCGCATGATCTTATCTTCCACGATTGCGCGCGGTTTTGCATACCGTTCGCGCGAGAAGCGAATCACCTTTTCTCTCCTGCCTTCTTCGAATCCACTCGAAACCGGAGGGAGCGTCGCCGCAGAGAACGGTTGACTCGGCATGCCGTCGGTCAAGAGTTTGGAGTAAAGATTGTATTTCGGCAGTTGCACCAGATCATTCGGCAGTACGATTTCGCTGAATTGTTTTGAAATATATTCCGCGTCGTCGAAGCCGACTTGAAAAGAAAACAACGTGCCTACATTCCCAAAAACCGCGTCTTGCACCTCCTCACTCATCTGCGCGATGTATTGATTCGCCATCGTGAGATTCAGCCGATATTTCCGCGCTTCGCTCAAAATCGTGGCGAAAGCCTCGGTAGCGAAATTTTGAAATTCATCGACGTAAAGATAAAAATCCACGCGATCTTTCTCGGGAATGTTCGATCTCGACATCGCATCGAGCTGGAATTTCGTGATGATCATCGAACCGAGCAGCGAAGAATTATCTTCGCCGATCTTGCCTTTCGAAAGATTGCAGATAAAAATTTTCTGCCGGTCCATCGCGAAACGGAGATCGACCATCGACTTCGGCTGCCCGACAATATTGCGAATAATCGGAGAGGAAAGGAACTGCCCGACTTTATTTTGAATTGGCGAAATCGCTTCGACGCGCTGTCGCTCCTGCATTTTTTCGAATTCATCCGCCCAAAATCTTTTCACGATCGGATCGGAAATTTTGCGCACCACTTTTTTCCGAAAATCCGCGTCCACGAGAATCCGCGGAATACCGAGCATCGTCGTGTCCGGATATTCGAGGAGCGAAAGAATTGTGTTGCGCAAAATGTGTTCGAGCCGCGGTCCCCACGATTCGGCGTACAGTTTTTTGAAAATGCCAACAATCCCGCTCGCGACGACGGAGTTCATCGCGGGGTCAATGTTTTCGAGCATATTGAAAGCCACCGGAAAATCACGATCGGCAGGATCGAAAACAATTACATCGTTCGTCCGATTGCTCGGAATGTTGTCGAGCACGCTGTCCGCAAGATCGCCGTGCGGATCAACTACCGCTACGCCTTTCCCCGCGCGAATATCGGAAATAATCATATTCTCCAGCAGCGTCGATTTGCCCATTCCTGTTTTCCCGATGATATAAACATGCCTCCGCCGATCTTCCTGCCGAATGCCAAAAAGCTTGTCCACGCCGCGATAATTCGATTTTCCGAGAATCGTGAGCCCCTCTTCCTTCGCAGGGTTGGGTAAATCAATCGGCGGTTCGAGCTTTTTCGAATTCACCCAAAAAATGTTCGGCGTCTTCACATCCATACTCGGCAGATGAAAAACGGTTGCGAGTTCCTCCGTGTTTAAAACGAACGGATCGTAAAGTTCCCGTCCGCGCAATCTTTTTAAAATCTCTTTTCCTTTAATTTCCGCAATCTTGAAACCGTTGAGGTGCGGCTGGTTAAATTGTTTGAATGCTCCTGCTAGCTCGCGAATTTTCATTTCGCTCACCTCGCGATTTTCAATCGCCGGCGCGAAAACCACGCGAATCGAAACATCGAATGGCAGCTTCACCACTTTATCCATCACCGCATCGTCTGAACTTTCCCGATCGTGAGCCTTGCTCACGAGCTCGTCTAAAACATCTTTGCCCCCGCTTTCCGTTCCTGAAAATTTCACGCTGCTGCCTGCCATCAAACCTTGGAAAAAGAAGATTAAATAAAACGGAAAGAACATAAATTTCGGCCAAATTTTTCGAGTCATAAAAGCCCGCGCGTATATTTTTTGTAATTTTTCCAATCCGAAAAAAACATTTTTGCCCAGAATCCGCGCGCACTTCGTGGCTCGAATCCTCCACCAATCGCCAATCGGACGCGCGACAATTTGAACCGCCGCGAGATCGGCAGCGCCCGGCAGCTTCATCAGTGCGGAAGTAATCCCCGCAAGCGGATCCACGGCCGAACGCGTGATTTTGTCTTCGAATTGCGGGTGCCGTTTGATCGGATAAATGTGCGGATCAGTGAGAGTGAGTTCCGCGCCGAGAATATTCGCAAAAGAATCAACTTCCCGAAAATCAGCAGGCTGGAGCGACAGATTAGCCCCCGAGATATCTCGGGAGTTAATCCGAGTCAATTCTTTGCTCTCAGCATTTTCTGCCGGCTGTTCACCCGCCGTAGCCTTGCCTGCCGACAGGCAAGGTTCAGCGAAGGCAGGTGTACTGGAAGTTGCCAACTTTTTTTCCGCAAGATAGTCGGGCATTTCTTCGATCTCTACGTCGGGATACTGCGCGTAAATTTGATTCTCGACGAAATTCCGAAGATAGATGGGAACATGCGCAAAAAATTTAATTTGCGAATCGGTGTTCGCAATTTCGAACGCGAAGCTTTCCACGCTTGCCCCGCGCAACCAATCGAAAAAGGAGATTCTGCGAATGATTCCGTGAAGCACGGCAAACATCTGCTCGGCAGTGATGGGCAACTTCTCATTTTCACGGGAAACGCGAATCGCAAGCAACACCCATTTTTGTTTTTTACGAAAACGATTTTGTTGGATTGTAAGCAACAGCTTCCCTCCAAAAAAGAACGCGCTAATTCCGGCGATTCCGACTGCGGCTTGAATCAAATAATCGAGCAAATTTTTGTTTCAAATTGCTGTAATTTTAGAGATTTCAAGCTTTTTTGTCAATCCCTCCCAACGTAACTTTACACACCTCCAACCCGATTGGAGGGTGGACATTGGAAAGTGGAAAGTGGAGTATGGAGGTTTGCTAACTACCCGCCTGCTGAAATTCAAGCCTCGCTTGCTAACCACCTTTTCAAATCTCCCCAACCCCTCTTTGAAAAAAGGGGTTTTCTTTTCGGCTCGCTCCGCTCGCTCAAAAAGGGGAATTTAATTCCCGCGAAAAAAGACAACTGTCTTTCCCCTCTTTCGGAAAAGAGGGAAGGCGAAGCAGGGGTTCAAAAAACTGAACAAAGTTTCAGAGACGGAGATTTGCAGAGGCGAGGCAGGAGACCATCGGTAAAAATATTACCGATTATTTTCTGTTACCTCCCAAAACAACCGTGAACTCCCCTCGCACTTTTTTTGAGTTCAGGAAACTCACCGCTTCCGCTAAATTCCCGCGAAAAAATTCTTCGTGCATTTTTGTGAGTTCGCGCGCAAAAACAATTTTGCGTTCATCGCCGAGAGTCTCCCGCAATTCTGAAATTGTTTTCAAAATCCGGTGCGGCGACTCATAAAAAACAACCGTCCGCTGCTCCCCGCGCAGACTTTCCAGCAATGTCTTCTTTCCCTTCTTCCGCGGCAGAAAACCAAGAAAAAGAAATTTGTCAATCGGCAGTCCGCTCGCAGAGAGAGCGACCACCGCCGCACACGCGCCCGGAATCGGCACGACTTCGATGCCTGCCGCAATCGCTTTTTGGATCAATGCGAAGCCCGGATCGGAAATACCGGGCGTGCCCGCTTCGGAAATCAGCGCGACTGACTTTCCGGATTTCATTTTTTCGACCAATTTTTCCGCCGAGCGATTGGTCGAGTGCGCGTGAAAAGATGTGAACGGCGTGTGGATGTCGAATTTTGCAAACAGCTTTTTGGCGGTGCGCGTATCCTCCGCCGCGACGAGATCGACCGATTGCAAAATTTCAATTGCGCGAAATGTGATGTCTCCTAAATTTCCGATCGGCGTGGCGACGACGAATAAATTCATTTTTTAAGTTTAATTTTATTTTTGAGAGCGCGCGCTTTTTCCATGAACTTCGAATGCCTGATCGTTCGCTTGAAACGAAAAGAATACCACCACCCTTTCACGCCTCGCCAAAGTTGTTTCCCCCACCAAACTAACCTTCTGCCGTGGTGCGGAGAAATCAGCATCACTCCCGCGAGAATTGCAAGGATTCCCATTCCGGGAGTAAAAAGCATCAAAATTCCCGCAAGGATGAGGAGCGAACCTCCGGCAATTTCGAAAAAACGTTTAATGCTACTTTTCATTTTTTAGATTTTTTAATTTCTTCGCGAAACGGTAATCGAAGGTGCGCGACCGTAAAAAGGCTGCAGAATTCCCACCTCGCGGAAATTTTTCTCATCTTTTCTTCGCGCGAGCAGTCTGCAGTTCGCGAGAAATTTAACCGCATTCCCAATCAAACTCGCTGTTCGAATCGCGCTGAAATTGCCCGGTCCCACCACCACTCGCAACTCGTCTCTTGCCGAAATTTTCAGCTTCGCGAGGATTCGAATAATCGCGCTCCCTCCATCCCGCCGCGCGTGCGGAAATTTCAAAATCTTTCCCAAAAATTCAATCGTGGTGAAATCCGCGTGCGTAGGATTGAGAGTGAGAATCACGCGGGAAAGTTTACGGAAAATTTATTTTTTATGCACGAATTTTCTGCGTGAGCTTTTCCGCAATTTCGCGAGTAAAACTTTTTGTTTCGTTTTTTGCACGAGAATCGCGCTGCGATGAAGCGCGTCCACAAGATCGCCCATCTCGCTCACAAGCATCTCATTACTCTCGTCCTCGAATTTCGCGAGAAGATTACAGGCAGTCGCAAGCAGATTCGTGTCGCCGGTTTTGCGAATACGACGCTTCACGAATTGCGCTTTCCCGCTGTCTCCCTCATTCGGAATCGGTTTGAAAAATCTCATTTTTTTAAGAATTCGCGGGAGCAGGAGCTTCATTTGGCGTTTGTTTGAAAACTTCTTCGTGTTTTGATTTTTCAATGTTTTCTAGATTTTTTAGAAGCAGCGGATTCTTCGCGAGAATGTCGGAAGAAAATTCGTCCACGCGAAGAGTTTGAACGGGATATGGAATGTCGATTTTCGCTTCATTCAACGCATTGAAAATATCGCGTGTGATGTCGGATTTGATCTTCCACCACTTCGTTGCGCTTTCTGTCCAAAAGCGCGCCTCAAGAATTACCGCGCTATCGGCAACCTCCTTCACGAGAACCACCGGCGACGGCTCAGGCTGTGCGTTTTTATTTGCAGAAATTACTTTTTGGAGCAGCTCGCACGCTTCACGAATGTTGCTTCCGTACCCCACTCCGATTTCGATCGCGTGTCGACGAATTGGGTTTTTAGTGAAACACTTCACCGCGGATTCGAGCACTTTTAAATTCGGTATGGTAACTTCCCCGCCGTCCACTCCGCGGAGCGAGGTAGCGCGGGATTGAATGTCCACGATTGTGCCTGAAATATCAGGACTGAGGATTACGAAATCTCCGAGATTGAACTTACTATTCGAAAGCAAAACTATTCCTGCGAAAAAATTCGCGAGAAAGCTGCGGAGCGAAAAAGCGAGACCGAGACCGATGCCGCCGGTAAACCATTCGAGCGGCGCGCCCATCACGGTGAGCGCGATCATCGTTCCAACCACGAAAGTGGTGGTAAAAATAATCCTCCCGTAAAGAATGCACACCTCCTCATGCTGATCCCCCTGCCTGTTTCGGATAATACGTTGCACCCAATTTCGAAAAAAAGTCGCGAGAAAATAGGTAGCCGCGAAAGCCGCCACTCCCAAAATAATTTTCATGAGAGCGTCGGGAATGAGAGGAACTTTCTCCGCTTCTTGACTCGCAGCGAAAGCCACAGGGATTAGGTTCATTTTTGGATGTTTATTTTGCAAATAAATCAAGTCAGTTTAGCAGATTTGGAAGGCAGAATCAAGAGTCTGCTAAAATACTTTGGATGATTGAGGGAGTTCAAATTTTCGAGATTAAAAAGCTCGCGGATAATCGCGGTTTCCTCGCGGAAATTTGGAAGATTTCGAAATTAAAAAACTTCAAGCCGCAACAGTTGAATTTCACGCTCGCGCATCCGGGAGTGGTGAAAGCTTTTCATTTTCACGAACGGCAGCAGGATTTTTGGTTCTGCGTGAGCGGAAATATCGAAGCAGTTTTATTCGACCGGCGGAAAAACTCCAAAACTTTCGGTGAAACTCAAACCGTGATTCTCGGCGAACACAATTTCACTGGACTTTTAATTCCGCGCGAGGTGGTTCACGGTTATCGGGTTATTGGGAATCAACCCGCAGGGTTGATTTATCTCGTGGATCAGGAATACGATTCCGCGAATCCGGACGAAGGGCGGATCTCCCACGATTCTCCGGAAATTGGCTTTGATTGGGAGACTAAACCGAGATAGTAAAAACTTTAAGTTTTAAATTTCAAACTCTTGTCCGCCGTAGTCTTTGGCGAAGGAGACTTAAAACAAGATCAAATGTTAAAATTTTTGAATTTTGAAACTTGAAAAATTGAGAAATTAAAAATTGTTTTTAAATTTAAAATTTTTACTTTGAAATTATTAATCACTGGCGGTTGCGGATTCATCGGCTCGCACTTTTTGCGAAAAACTTTGACAGAAACTGAATTCGAGGTGGTGAATCTCGATAAATTGACTTACGCGGGGAAGCTCGAAAACACTGTCGACTTCGCGAAAAATTCGCGGTACAAATTTGTCGAGGGGAGTATTTGCGATAAAAACTTGGTAGACAAGCTGGCAGCCGGAGCGGATGTGATTGTAAATTTTGCGGCAGAAAGCCATGTCGATAACTCGATTGAAAATCCGCAAATTTTTGTCGAGACAAATGTTTTAGGGACGCAAATTTTGCTCGACGCAGCGCGGAAACATTCACTCAAAAAATTTCTGCAAATCTCGACAGACGAAGTTTATGGCGACCTCCCGCTCGGTTCGACGGAAAAATTTCGCGAACATGACGAGCTGAAACCGAGCTCGCCGTACTCCGCCTCGAAAGCCGCAGCCGATATGCTTTGCCTCGCGGCATGGAGAACTTTCGACCAGCCGGTTTTGATTTCCCGCTGCTCAAATAATTTCGGCACGCATCAGCTGGCTGAAAAATTGATGCCGCTCGTGATTTCCCGCGCACTGAAAAACGAAAAGATTTCAGTTTACGGCGACGGAAAAAATGTGCGCGATTGGATTCACGTGAATGACCACTGCTCCGCGATTTTGAAAATTCTCGAACGCGGACAAGCGGGCGAAATTTACAATGTCGGCGCGGACAACGAGGTAGCGAATATCGACCTCGTGAAGCTGCTGCTGAAAATTCTCGGGAAAAGTGAGGGGTTGATTGAATTCGTGAAAGATCGACCGGGACACGATCGGCGGTACGCGATCGATTCAAGTAAAATTCAATCCGAGTTGGGGTGGCAGCCGGAGCATGTTAATTTTGAGGAAGAGCTGAAAAAGATGGTGACGTGGTATAAAAAGGAAAATTTTTAATTTTTAAAATAATTTCTATCCGCCGTGGCGGATTTAAAAATTAAGTTTTATTTAAAAATTGTAAAAATTAGAAAATTAAAAATTAGTTTCATGAAACTTGCTACTCACACCGTCATCGGTTTTCCGAATTTGAAAACGAGCGAAAAAATCGTGGACTTGCTCGCTGCGAATTCTGAAATCGTGGAATTGCAAATTCCATTCTCCGACCCTGTCGCCGATGGACCGGTGATCGCGGCAGCAAATTATCGCGCGGTCGAGAATAAAATCACTCCTGAAATCTGTTTGAATTTCGTGAAAAAAGTTTACCGCAAATTTCCACGAACGAAGTTTTACTTGATGAGTTACTTCAACCCGATTTTCCGTTTCGGGATTTCGAAATTCGCGAAAAAAGCGGCTGAGGCGGGAGCGCGCGGTTTCATCGTCCCCGATCTGCCGATCGAGGAAGCGGAGGAAGTTTTGGTGGCGTGCAGAAAAAACGGACTCGAATTTATTTTTGTCGTGGCTCCGAATACCGCTGACGAGAGATTAAAAAAAATCGGTAAAGCCGCCAGCGGACGGGGCTGGGTTTATTGCGTGGCGCGGCTCGGCATCACCGGCAGCCGGAGCAAGTTTGGACGAGAATTGAAAAACTATCTCGCGCGCGTGAAAAAATTTACAAAACTCCCGCTCGGAGTCGGTTTCGGCGTGAAATCGAGAAAAGATCTGCGAGCAATCGAGCTCGCGGGAAGCGAAATTGGAATCGTCGGAAGCGAATTGTTTCGCGTTTTCGAAAAAGGCGGATTAAAAAAACTGGAGAAATTTTTGAAAAATTTGCGTTAATTTTCCACTTCCGGATTTCGAAGGATGCGCATATTTTTTAGCGTGAAATTTTTCTTCCCGCCTTCTTCCCATAATCGCGCAAAAGCAAATACTACCCTTCCTTCAATTTCTTCTTTTGTAAGAAAATTCGAAACGCCGTCTCCGCAACTATTTCGAAAACAGCTCCTTGAATCACGACTCGCGAGCCGATTGTCCCCCATTACAAAGTAGCTTCCCTCTGGAATCTTGAAATCGATTTGCTGCGCTTTTTCTGCATCGGTACAAAACGTGCTGCCAAGACAAGCATTCCCTAGATTATGAGAAGCAATGAAGTTTTCATCCAACTTTTTGAGCTCTCCATCTTCACTCTCCACCCAAACAAATCCATCGAAAAAATAAATAGTTTCATTTGGCAGTCCAATCACTCGTTTGATGAGGTAATTTTCCGAATCAGCAGGTTTGAAGACAATCACATCATTCCGCTCGTATTCTGCGCCAAAAACGTACGGCGTTTTCCAAACAATGATGAGCTCCCCGTCAAGAACGTTGGGGGTCATCGACTGCTGCTGCACGCGGAACGGCGCGAAGAAAAACGGCTTCACTACTACCAAAACGAGAAAAAAAATCACCACCACATCGGTGATGAAATCGAGCAAAGCAGATTGAAAAGGAGAAAGCTTTTTATTCCGCGAAAAACAGATTGTTTGGAAGATTTTCATAAACGCGAAGGATTCTACCGGAAATAATTTAGGGTGAAAAGAGAGTCAGAAAAAATTTCTGTAAACTGCAGGCTGAAAACTGTAAAATACCTACGTGATTCTCGATCGGATTATTTTCGCCAGCCATCTGCAAGAAGGAGAGAAGCTCGTCTATGTGGTGCATTCGCATTGGTTTGCGGCTTATAAACCTGTTTGCAAAGTCGGCTTTTTCGGAATGCTCGTGCCCGCGCTTTTCTTCGCGATGTTCCCCACCCAAATTTCGCTGTGGATTTTTGGCGCGTGGTTCGGACTTGGGTTTCTGCGCTTCATTCGCGAGGTGATGGATTGGTATTTCGATGTTCTGCTCGTGACAAATCAAGGCGTGATCGATCTCGATTGGCGGGGAATTTTTGACAAATCGTCCTCGCGGATTGACTTCGACACGCTCGTTGGAACCGCTTTTGAAAAAAGGGGTTTCTGGTCGAATCTTCTGAATTTTGGAACTTTCACAATTCAAAATTATGGCGGCGACAATCTCAAGCTACCGGTGGCTGCCCGTCCGCAGCGCGCAGAGAATGAAATTATCGAGACGAAAGAAAAATACACTCGCAATCGCGGACTCGAAGATGAAAAGATTTTGAAAGAAATTCTTTCCGGAATGGTGAAACGGCACGTGAACGGAAAAAGGGAAAAAGGCGAGGGGCTAGCGGATATTATTTGAATAGTGAAAATTTTCAAATTTACCAATTCTCAATTTTCAAATAAATTTTAATTCTCAATTAAAAAATGAATTTTGATCTCGAAGAACGAACGGCAAAATTCGGAGAAGATGTGATTGTTTTCTTGAGAACAATTCCGCGCGATGAAATTACGCGACCGCTGATTTCTCAATTAATTCGTTCAGCCACTTCAGTCGGCGCGAATTATTGCGAGGCGAACGAAGCCGCATCGAAAAAAGATTTTCGAAACAAAGTTTGTATTTCCCGAAAAGAGGCGCACGAATCAAAACACTGGCTGCGGATGGTTGCCAAAGCAGTGCCAAAATCAGCAAAACGCGCTCGCGAACTTTGGAAGGAGGCGCATGAATTGACTTTAATTTTCGCCTCGATAACAAAAAAATGCAGTCCAAGTTGAATTTGAAAATTATTTGAAAATTTGAAACTTGAGCCTTGAAAATTTATTTTTATAAAATTATAAAACTTAAAAATTATCTTATGAAGTCTCTTTTTGTTTGCGAAAACTGTGGCGCGAAATCGCCGCGATGGAGCGGGCAGTGCGCCGGTTGCGGCGAGTGGAATTCGCTCGTCGAGCAGGCTATCGAGGCAAAATTTTTCGGCAGCCAGCAAAAAGTTTCCGGGAAAGCTGGTCACGCCTTGCCTGCCGATAAACTCGCGCGCACGCCCCTGCAAAGACTGAAAACCGGAATCGGCGAAGCTGATCGCGTACTCGGCGGCGGGGTGGTGCCTGGTAGTTTAATTTTGCTCGGCGGTGAACCCGGCATCGGTAAATCTACGCTCACTCTTCAGCTCGCGGCGAAATTCGCGGAGCAGGTTGGCAAAACCCTCCTCGTCTCCGGCGAGGAATCGGCGGAGCAGATCGCGCTCCGCGCGGAGCGGACGAAACACGCGCACCCTCGCCTCCACATTTTGGCGGAAAATGCTCTCGAAAATATTCTCGCGACAGTTGATGCCGAGAAACCGAAATTGTTGATTGTCGATTCGATCCAAGTGATGAGCTCGTTGGAACTACCATCAATGCCTGGTTCGATTCCGCAAATTCGGATGGTAACCGAGCGGCTGCTCCGTTTCGCAAAAACAACGGGAACTCCTGTCATCCTCATCGGTCATGTCACGAAAGACGGCGATCTCGCCGGTCCGCAGCTGCTCGCGCATCTCGTGGATGTCGTCCTCACGCTGGAAGGCGACCCCCACCGCGACTTTCGGCTGTTGCGGGGAATTAAAAATCGTTTCGGCGCGACAAGTGAAGTCGGCGTTTTCGAGATGCGCGAAAATGGATTGATTGAAGTGAAAAATCCTTCCGCCGCCTTCCTAGAAGGTCGCGCGGAAAATCCGATTGGCAGCTGCGTGTGCGCGACGATGGAGGGCACCCGTCCGCTTTTGATCGAAGTGCAGGCGCTCACCTCACCGTCGAATTTCGGTTACCCGAAACGAACGGCAAGCGGTTTCGACTTGAATCGATTGCAGCTGCTCGTGGCGGTGTTGCAAAAACATACCGGCATCAAACTCGACACGAGCGATGTTTTCGCGAATGTTGTCGGCGGTTTTCGTCTCCGCGAGCCAGCCGCCGATCTCGCCGTCGCGCTCGCGATTGCGAGTTCGAAACTTCGGAAACCCCTCCCCGCTGATCTCGCGGCTTTCGGTGAGATCGGGCTGACGGGCGAGATTCGAATCGTGAGCCAAATCGAAAAACGGAAAAAGGAGGCGCAAAAAATGGGATTCGGAAAAATCGTAAGCGGAAAAGAATTCCGCTCGCTCGCTGAAGCGGTGAAAAAAGTTTTGGGTCATTGACCCGATCAATTCGCCAACCCGATTTGGAAAGTGGAAATTGGAAAGTAAAAATTAAAAAGTGGAAAGTTGATTTTCACCTCGCGAGGCGAGACTGGGATTTGAGTCTTGCTTGCTTTGCTTGTCTTGAATCCTCCATTCGACAGGCTCAGAATTTTTGATTCATTTGACCAGTTCAGAATCTTCAATAATTTTCCTGATTTGCGGGTTGCCGCGATCGCGAGAAAAACCGCTTGCTAAAAAACTCAGGAGGCGCGTGAAGAAGAGAATCATGAAAATCTCAAAATCAGGTGAATCAAGGTTCAGACAATCTGAAATTCGAAACTTGAAAATTTCTCCGCCAACAGTTGTCTGCCAAAAGCTGTTAAAATTTTCACATGGAATTTACAATCCAAACAGAAGGAAATTACGACCTCGTCAATCTCACTTCGAAAATCGAAGCGGCTGTCCGCGAATCGAAAATTGAGGAAGGCATGGCAGTGATTTTCGCGAAACACACTACTGTCGGTCTCACTTTGATGGAGTGGGAGGAGGGCACGAAGCGGGATTTGGTCGAAACTTTCGAAAGAATCGCGCCGCAAAAAGGCGGCTACCATCACGCGAAATGGAATGACGGCAACGGAGCCGCGCACGTAAAATCCGCCCTCTTCCCGCCCTCGCTCTCGATTCCGGTGAAAAATGGGAAGCTCGATTTGGGTGTGTGGCAAAATGTGGTTTTAATTGATTTCGATGTCAAACCGAGGAAGCGGGTGGTGGTGGTGAAAGTTGTTTCTTAATCTTTTGAAATTTGTAACAACCCTCGATTGGAGAATTCGATGGGAAAATCGTTCCAGCTTCGTGGCGGATTTTTCTTTTAATAATTTCTGTTTTCCCATTAGGCAAAACAATGCTCTCGGAAACTGCCACGCAAGTAGCCCCCTGGTCTTTCTTGCAAAGATCGCAAGTTGTTTGAGTTTCCATTTTTAGTAAAGTTAATAAATTGAGGCAGAAGCCTAACTAAGATTTATTCTTTTGTCAAATCTCACTCTTGACTCATATTCGCTAAAATCTAAATGTTGTCAGAAAAATTACGTGTAATCGTGGCGGATGTGATTCCGAAAGAGCTTCTCAAAATTGACGAGGAGAAGCATTTCGCGGAACTCGTCCGGCTCGTGGAAACTCTCGGCGGGATGACCGTCGTCAAAATTATTCAAAAACGCGGGCAACCGAGCGGCAAGACTTACCTCGGTACGGGTAAAGCGGTCGAAGTCGGCGAGGCGGCGAAAGAGTTGAAATGCGGCGCGGTCGTGGTAAATGGGATTTTGAAAGGCAATCAAGTTTACGAACTCACGCAGCGAATTCCGGTAATCGTGTGGGATCGCGTGGATGTAATTTTACGGATTTTTGAAAAGCACGCCTCGACAACGGAAGCGAAGCTGCAAGTGAAACGCGCGCGGCTAAAGTACGACATTCCGAAACTTTACCGGCGGTCAGCGACAACTTTGTTTGAACGCGAGCGCGGCGGCGGAGTAATCCAACGCGGTGCCGGCGAAACCGGAATTGAGGCGGAGAAGCGGCACATTTTGCGGGAAATCAAAATGATTGACGCGAAAATCAATCGGCTGTCGGTGATTCGTCGAAATCAGCGAAAGCACCGGCGGCGAAGCGGGCTGCCGACAGTCGCGCTCGTCGGCTACACGAATTCCGGGAAATCCACGCTACTGAAGGCGCTGACGGGGAAGCGGAATGTTTTCGTCGCCGATAAATTTTTCGCGACGCTCGACCCGCGGCTGGGCAGTCTCTGGCTGCCGAATATTCGCAAAAAAGTTTTGCTCGCCGACACAATCGGATTTATTGAAAAACTGCCTCCCGATTTAATTGCGGCTTTTCGCGCCACGCTCGAAGAAGTTCGCGAGGCGGATTTGCTGCTGCATATTTTTGATTCCTCTGATTCCGCGAAAGAAATTTCGCGAAAAAAGAAAACTGTGAACGAGATTTTGCGGGATCTAAAAGCGGAGAAAAATCCGCAAATTTTGGTCGCGAATAAAATCGATTTGAAAAATTTTCACGGCAAAAACGCGATTCCGGTTTCATCGGAAAAAAGTTTGGGACTGTCGGAATTGAGGCGGGCGATTGAGAAGAGGATTCTTTAAACCAGTTTTCGCAAAAGCGTGAAAATGGCAGAAAAATAATGGATTTTCACGGTTTAGTTGACAAAAGCGTGAAAAAACAATAAACTTCAGTTATGACAAAAGTGTTAAACATATTCGGCAAGATCAGTTCTCTGCGAGAACGGTATTACAAAGCCATTGCCAAGAAACAATCTCTTTTGAAGCTTTTGAGCGAAACAGAAATAGCCGAACAGGTGTACAACTCAAACGCTATTGAAAACAGCACTCTAACCCTCGAAGAAACAGAAAAAATACTGCTACAAATAGATCTCGACAGGTATATCTCCGAAAGAGAATTGTTTGAAACAAAAAATTTAGCACGAGTGGTTGCCTACATAAACACTAAAGCAAAAGAGGAAGAATTAAAGATAGAAACTATTTTGTTTTTGCATAAGATGCTCCTTTCGAATATTCGTGATGATGTCGCTGGTCGATTTCGAAAAAATGACGAATGGGTGCGCATCGGAAATCATATTGCACTAGATCCAAAACAAGTAGTCGAAAAACTTGAAGAAATGCTTATTCGGTATAATTCAGCAAGTGCTGAAAATATCATAAAGAGAATCGCTCTGCTCCACCTTACTTTTGAGCATATTCATCCATTCGTGGATGGCAACGGTCGTATTGGTCGCGTGATCAACAATTATCTTCTCATCCGAGAAGGATTCGTGCCAATCAATATTAAGTTCATCGATCGAAAGTTGTATTATGATGCCTTCAAAGAATTCGATAAAAAAGAAAAAACTGCAATCATGGAAGAAATCGTTGGCAAAGCGATAACCAATAGCTACCACAAAAGACTAGCTTATCTCGAAGGACGCGAGATCGTGACTCTCGCGGATTATGCGAAAAGAAATAAAATTTCCCACTCCAATGTAATCAATAAAGCTAACCGTCAAACGATTGAAGCTTTCTCGGAAAAAGGAGTGTGGAAAATCGGCGTTACTAATTCCCGTCAGAAACAACGAAAACTGTGAACGAGATTTTGCGGGATCTGAAAGCGGAGCAGAAACCGCAAATTTTGGTCGCGAATAAAATTGATTTGAAAAATTTTCACGGCAAAAACGCGATTCCGGTTTCAGCGGAAAAAAGTTTGGGGTTGTCGGAATTGAAGCGGGCGATTGAGGAGAGGATTTAAAATTTAGATTCTTAAATTATGAATTCACTTTATTTTAAAAATTATTTACGAAAACAAGAAGCCACTTGCTGAAAAATTCAGCACAAATAAACAGGAAAGAGTCATACACTCTCCAGTTGCCGGAACGATTCGCGCAAGATTTTGAAATTTAAGATACAATCAAGCTGTAAACTGCCTTTTATGCCAATTTTTAACGATTTAAATTTAGATAATTGGAAAGAGTCAGAAATTTGGACTGATAGTCTTTGGATTATCCCCGAAAGAGACAAAACTGGGAAACATAGTGGTTTTTATCACGGAAATTTTATTCCACAAATACCGCATCAATTTATTTTGAGATACACAAAAAAAAATGAAATTGTTTTTGATCCATTTTTGGGAAGCGGAACCACTGCTTATGCAGCAGAGAGTTTAAATAGGAATCTGATCGGTATCGATATTCAAAAAAAGCTCGTTGATTATGTCGGAAAAAATGTCGAAAGAAAAAACAACTTTTCTGATTTGATTGTCGGCGACAGCACGAAAGTTGAAACTTTTGAAAAAGTAAAAGAAATTTTAAAAAAACACAAAAAAGAAGAAGTTCAATTGGCGATTTTGCACCCGCCCTACGCCGACATAATTAAATTCAGTGAACTCAAAGATGATTTATCAAATGCCAAATCGCTTAGAGAGTTTTTGAGTAAATTTTCAGATGTTGTAAAAAATACGATTGAAATTTTAGAAAAGGGCAGATATTTAGTAATCGTTATTGGTGACAAATATACGGCTGGTAAATGGATTCCTTTGGGATTTTATTGTTTGAACGAAGCACAAAAATTAGGACTTACGCTAAAAAGCATTATAATTAAAAATATGGCAGGCAACCGAGCAAAAAGAAATAACGAAGCAATTTGGCGGTATCGGGCACTTTCGAGTGATTATTATATTTTCAAGCACGAATATATTTTAATTTTTAAAAAATAATTATGGAATACATTAAATCAAAATTGTCAGACGACTTGGCACGCAAAATCATTGGCAATCAAGAAAAGGCAGCCTCTTATTTACTGCAATTAAATAATATTAACCCAATACCGTCTTTAAAATTTAAAATTATTAGCCGAGGTAAAAACAAGGGAAATAAAATTTTAGACCTAAATACAAATGAGCTTTGGAAAGCGGTTGTTGATAGTTGGGATTATGAAGAGAGTAAAAAAATTATTAGAGAAATTTTTAAGGAAACCGAAAAATATAAAAGCGGAAAAGAAGCTAATGGCGCGATGAATTTACTTATCAAAGAATGGGAAAGCCTAAAGTTGGGCGACATCGCGTGGCCTTTTTCACAGGGTGCCTTTGATGATTTTGTTCAAAGAATAAATTCCGAAAAGGAAGATGGTCTTGTTAAAGACAACAAAGTAAAAGTAGCGGCGGTCAAATACAGGAGGATAAAAGAGATCAATACTGTGCGAAATGACTTTATTGAAACTTTGATTTTCGAGAAAAATAATAACATCTTGCCAACTTTAAACCACAGACGAGGAGTCGACTTCTTTATTGATGGTATTTCTTTTGATCAGAAGGTTGCAAAAAGTCCGACGGGTGAATTCAAAAGAGACTTTAAAGATGATTGGCGAAAAACGGCGATCGAAAAACCAGAACTTGTCGCGGAATATCTTTATAAATATCAAGATGAAGGAAGATTTGGAGCCGACCCGAGATTGTTGGTTGTTTATATCGATGAGGATGTTTCGATTGATAAAATCAGAGAAATTATCAATGAAACTGATCTGAACAATCCAATTGAAATTAATTTTACATACAAGCATAAAGTTCAAGGTGAAAAAAATTACAAAGTTCCTTGTTTCGTAATTTTATTGCATAATTAAAAAATGAACTATCTTGGCTCAAAATTATCGCTGTTGAAATTCTTGGAAGAATCAATCAATAAAATTGCTGGTAATAAAAGCAATCGTGTTTTTTGCGACTTATTTGCAGGAACTGGAATTGTGGGAAGTTATTTTAAGAAAAAGGGCTACAAGATCATCGCAAATGATATTCAATATTACAGTTATGTTTTAAATAGGCACTACATCGGCAATCACAAAGAGCTAACCTTTTCTAAATTGTTAAAAGAAATTCCTGAATTAAAGAAAATCAAAACAGAAAATCGGAAGAATTTTACTTGCAATTATTTATCAAGCCTAAAAGGCAAAAAAGGATTTATTTATAAAAATTATTGCGTTGGTGGGGCAAAAGACGAAAAAGAACAACGACAGTATTTTTCGGATGAAAATGGAATGATGTGTGACGCTATCCGCCAAAAAATTGAAAACTGGAAAAAGAGAAAATTAATCTCCAATGATGAATATTATTTTTTGATTGCCACCTTGATTAAATCAATTGATAAATACGCGAACACGGCTTCCGTTTATGGTGCTTTTTTAAAAAAATTAAAAAAAACCGCACAAAATAGTTTGATTCTCAAACCTGCTGAATTAATTATTAACGACAATGATCACAAAGTTTTTAACGCGGATATAAACAAACTAGTGCCAAAAATTGAAGGTGATATTTTATATTTAGATCCGCCATACAATCAACGACAATACGCAACTAATTATCATTTACTTGAAACTATCGCAAAATATGATAATCCAAAAATCCACGGAAAAACCGGTTTGCGGGAATATCAAAATCAAAAATCACTTTATTGCTCAAGACCGCAAGTAAAAAAAGCATTTAAAGATTTAATCTTAAAAGCCAAAGTAAAATATATCTTCTTAAGCTACAACAATGAGGGCTTAATGACTTTGGACGACATCAAGGAAATAATGAGCCTACGGGGCGAATATGGGCATTTTACGAAAGAATACAATCGCTTCAAAGCTGATAAGTCAGAAAATAGAAATTACATAGCAAATAAGACAACTGAGTATTTGCATTATGCTGTCTGTAAGAATCCAATCAATTCCCTGTAATTGTCTAAACCATGATTCGCCTGATTAAACCAACCTCCGCAAAATCTCCCGCCACGATCTCTTCGCGAGAATCAGCCCGACATGCCCGTAAACCGGCAGTTCACAATTTTCTTTTGCGCCTCGTAGTTTTGTGAATTTTTTGGGGAAAACAATCTCGTCAAAATAA
>JAHISY010000027.1 GCA_018817365.1 Patescibacteria group bacterium
CCGAATTAACTTGGATCGTATTTAATAACAATCTCTTTTGAGATATTAAAATAATCCATAAGCCACTTGGTGCGATTGATAAAAGTTCTGCGAGAAATTCTAAACTGTGAAATCTCGACACGAATTAGATTAATTCGGTATTACTTGTAAAGACACCAATCTGCCTCCATTATTTGATTGGTTTATCCTACTTGCCCTCCAAATCGCATATTCCAGTGAATCGGTAAGCGCCTGCCAACTCGCCTCGATAATGTTTTCCGAGCAACCGACCGTGCTCCAGTTTTCTGCTCCGTTTGAGCTTTCGATTAATACGCGTGTTTTCGCCGCGGTGGCAGCATCGCTGTCGAGGATGCGGACTTTGTAGTCTTTCAACTCCACATTCTGGATTTGCGGAAAAAACTTTTCCACCGCCCGCCGCGTCGCGATATCGAGCGCGTTCACCGGTCCATTCCCGCTCGCCGCATATTCGCGAATCTCGTTCCCAACTTTTAGTTTTACAGTCGCTTTCGCCTCCCCGTTTTTAAGATTCATCACGAAATAATCCAACACTTCGAAAGGCGCGCGGTAATTTTTTTGTGCGCGGAGAATGAGAAGAGCAAAGCTCGCCTCCGCAGTTTCAAAATAAAAACCTTCACTTTCCATTATTTTAACTTTTTGGAGAATCTCGCGAGTCCGCGATGATTTAGTTTGTAAATAAAATCCCAGCCGTTTCGCCACTTCTACCACATTCGACTTCCCGCTTAGTTCTGAAATTGTAATTCGTGAAATATTTCCCACTAGTTTTGGGTCAATATGCTGATAGCTTCGAGGAATTTTTCGGACAGCTGAAGCGTGGATTCCGCCTTTATGAGTGAAAGCGTTTATACCCACGAAAGGTTGTTCTTTCCGCGGCGGGAGATTCGCAATCTCAAAAATATAATTCGAAAGTTGGGTAAGTTTTTCAAGATTTTTTTGAGGGATAATTTTTTGATTTTTTTTAAGTTGAATGTTCGCGAGAATCACCCCAAGATTCGCATTCCCGCTCCTCTCTCCGATCCCATTAAAAGTCCCTTGAATTAATTCCACGCCTTCTTCAACCGCGGTAAGCGAATTCGCGACTGCTAACCCACAATCATTATGAGTGTGAATCCCAAGCGGTGTTTTAATTTCTTTTTTTACTTCGCGGATAATCTTTTTTACTTCATTAATTAAACTCCCTCCATTTGTGTCGCATAAAGTTAAATTTTCAACTCCACTCTCACTCGCAACTTTCAGACACTTTAGCGCGAATTTTGGATTTGATTTAAACCCGTCAAAAAAATGCTCCGCATCAAAAATTACTTTTCTTCTTTTTTTTATAAAAAATTGAATCGTATTTTGAATTAAATTCAGCGCTTCTTGGTCGCTAATTCTTAGAATCTTTTGAGTATGAAGATCCCATGTTTTGCCAAACACACACACCCATTTTGTTTCCGCTCTTAACACTTTTTGGATTAATTTATCTTGTGTAGGATTTTTCCCAATTAAATGTGTGGATGAAAAAGCTACTATCTCGCTTTTTAATTTTAATTTTTTAATTTTTTTAAAATACTCTTCATCTTTTGGGTTGCTGCCTGGCCAGCCGCCTTCAATAAAATCAATTCCAAAATCATTTAACTTCTTTGAAATTTTTAATTTATCACTAATGGAAAAATTGATACCTTCCATTTGGCTGCCATCACGGAGAGTTGTGTCATATATATAAATATTCTTTTTCATTTTATTAATTAGATAAATAAAAGGTATTTGATTTAAGTTATTAAAAAATGGTGTAATAACACTAATTTTTGGAAAAGTTCTTTAAAATGTGGAAAAGTTTTTCAAAAGTAGTGGAAAAATAAGAAGCAAAAATTAATAAATAAAGATTATTAAAAGTAAAAAAATAGAGGTTAAATAAAAAATTAAGAATATTTTTAAAAGAACTAATTATTAAGTTTCGCGCGGGCGGGAATCACTTTTTTATTTTTAATGGCTTTGTTTATCCATTCAGCCGTAAAAAAAGTTTGTGAGGGAATGTTTTTTTCCACAACTAAACCGCTGCCGATAAAAGAATTTTTACCAATCAAAATACCAGGCATCACACTCGTGTTGACACCGATGCGGGAATTTCTTCCAACCATACAACCAAGTTTATTTTTACCACAGCCGATTTTTCTTCCCTCAATATCCACAAAAATTTCTTCTTCGTCGAGCCGTAGATTCGCGCAAACAGCGCCGCTGCCGAGACTCACATTTTCCGCGAGAATCGAGTCTCCGACGTAATTGCGGTGCAGCCATGAATTCGCGCCGACAAAACTGCGCGCGGCTTCGCTGCCGCTTCCAATCACCGCATTTTCTGAAATTTGTGAATCTCTCACAAGTGAGTGATTTCCAATCACCGCATTTTTCCCAATCCACGCATTTTTCACGATCGCATAATCGAAAATTTTCACGCCATCCTCGATTACCACATTCCCTTCGAGAATCGCAGTTTTAGCGATTTGCGCTCTTTTTGAAATTTTGCGTTTTTGTTTCGTGAGAAAACTTGCCGTCAAATCGAGCGCGTGCCACGGAAATTTCAGGGCGATCCATTCTCCGCTATTTTCCACCGCCACGAATTTTTGTTTTTTAAAAAGCTGGTTTAACGCCTGCTCATAACCATCCTCCTTTTTATTGGAAGCTTTCGTCAGTTTGTCCACCAATTTTTGGGGTTCACGAAAAAAATGAAAAACGATATTCACGAAACGGCTCGGTTCTTTCCCGGGTTGCGGTTTTTCGACGATGCTAAAAATTCTTCCTTTTCCAATTTTCAAATATCCTCCCGGAAAATATTTTTCCACTTTTTGCGCGAGGATTGCTCCGTCGCAATTCTTCGCGTTCAAAACTTTTTTCACCGCGCTCGCTTCGACCACATCATTCGTGGAAGCTACCAAAGTTGGCTGGTCGAGAAATTCCCGCGCGGCTAGAACTGCTCCGCGCATTCCCTCCGCCAAATTTTTTTGCATCACCACATCACTTTTTGGAAAAAGTTTTTGGATGCGCGTGAAATTATTTTTATTCGCCACAAAAATAATTTTTTTCACACCCGCTTTCCTGAGAGTCTCCACTTGTTTTTCAATCAAAAACCTCCCCCCGAGTTTGAAGAAATTTTTGTCTCCGAGAGGTTGGAATCTTTTCGATTGACCGGCTGCGAGGAGGACTGCTCGTATTGCTTGCATTTTAGAGTTTGAATTTTAGCAGATTTTGTGCGGACTTAGTTTGAAACATTTCGCGAGAAAAAGATAAAAAACGCCGCCTAAAATTGTGATGCTCCCAGCTTCCAAAACAAGCTGGGGAAGATTCCCTGCAGTCCACGCCTCTCGGGAAAAGAAAACGAAAATTCCTAAAAAAACCGAGCTGAAAAGAATTTTCAAAAACGGGAGGAGAGGAGGTGTGCGGAAATTTTTGGCAGCGCAAAAAAAGAGAACTAAAAAAGTTGCGATTGTGGCGAGAGAATACGCGGCCGCGAGAGAGGCGGATTCGAGAGGAACGGCGAGAAGTTTCGCGAAAATTGTCGCTGCTATTAAACCAATCACGCCGGCGAGAAGCGGGATGCGGGTGTTTTTCCGCGCGAAGAAAACATTATTCAAAAGCGGAAGAAGGGAGAGGAAGGGGATCGCGAAAGCAAAAATTGCGAGCGAGCCGGAAACGAGAGCCACATCTTTTTTTGCGAATTCACCGGTTTGCAAAATCAGGGTGGTGATTTCTTCCCTCAGAAAAAACAAGCCGACGGAGGCAGGCAAGACCCAAAAAAGAATTCCTAAAAAGCTGCGGTGGAATTTTTCCCGAAACTCTTCTTGCGAATCCGCGAACCTTGAAAGAGTCGCGAAACTTGATGTCGCGAAAGCAACGCCCACTACGCCGAGAGGGAGCGAGGCGAGATTCCACGAATAGTTAAAAATCGCCAAACTTCCGTTTCCGATCAAGCTCGCGAAAATCGTGATCACGACAAATTGAAATTGCGCGGCCACGAGCGAAAGCATTCTCGGAGAAGCAAGTTTGAAAAATTCACGCAAAAGTTGAGGTCGGAAAACTCCCATCCACCGAAAACCATTTGAAAAAATTCCAGGAAGCTGGATGCTTGCGTGGAGAAAAGCGCCGAGCGCCACTCCCCAAGAAATTCCGAAAACGCCGAATTCTTTCCCCCAAAAAAGCGCGCCGAAAATAATCCCCAAATTGTAAAGCACAGGCGCGAGCGAGTACCAAAAAAATTTGTGAAAATGCTGCGCCAATCCTCCGAAGACCGCGGAGAAGGTGAAGAAGATGGGGGCGAGAAGTTGGATTCTCAGCAGCTGCGAAGTGAGCAAAATTTTCTCATTCGAAAAACCGGGGGTGATGAGCCGCGTGAGCGGTTCGGCGAAAACGAAAATTCCGGCGGACAAAATTAAAACTAAAAAAAATAAAACATTCAAAACGTTGCTGGCAAAAATATTCTCTTTTTCCGCCGATTTTTTCTCTGCGAGGAGGGGAACGAAAGCTGCGGAAAGAGTTCCGAAAATTAGTAAACTGTAAACAAGATCGGGCAGGCGGAAAGCTGCGAAGTAAGTGTCGAGATCGAAAATTCCCGCGCCGCTCGTTGCCCCGAAGATGTGCGCAAAAATGCGGTCTCGCGCCACTCCCAAAATTCGTGAGAGAAGCTGCGAAAGCGCGAGAAGCAACGTTGCTGGAAAAATAAATTTACGCAACCCATTTTAGTTTAAAAGCTAGATGGCACTTGGTAAACTGAAAGCTCTTTACTTTATTTAATTATTTATTAACCCCCACCAAAATGGCTAGCTCGCTCAACAAGACTCAAATCATCGGGAATCTCACGCGCGATCCCGAAGTTCGCCAAACGCCAACCGGACAAACTGTCGCCACAATCGGAGTTGCTACGAACCGGAAATGGAAAAATAAAGCGGGTGAACCACAAGAGGACGTGGAATTTCACAACGTGGTAGTGTGGGGGAAGCTGGCGGAGATTTGTCAGCAATATTTAAAAAAAGGCGGAAAGGTTTATTTCGAAGGAAGGTTAAAAACGCGGAATTGGGAAGATCCGGACGGCAAGAAAAATTATCGCACTGAAATTGTTGCGGAAAATATGATTATGCTCGATTCGCGAGGAGCGGGTTCGGTAGCTCCGGCAGCGGCAGAGCAGTCATCAGCCGCTTCGTCTCCAGCTCCCGCGGCGCAGAAAGCTCCTCCTCCCGTGGAAGAAGAAGTGAAGATTGATGATTTGCCGTTTTAGTTCCGCGCGAATTTTCTGCGAATCAACCAGCTTCCCGCGAGCGCGAGGGCGATTGAAATTAACAAAATTTCAGCCGGACCGACTTCGATTTTGGCGACGTTTGAAAGAGTCGCCGCTTCGTGGTTTCCTGGATAAACCGCGCTCACCGCGAAATAATAATCTTTATTCGCGAGCAAGCCTTCCGGACGAAAAGCAGTGCTGTTGCTACTCACATCTACTGTCGGCAGATCAAAAAGATTCGGCTGGGTGCCGGCGTACACGCGGTAGCTCGCCGCCCCTGCCACCGAATTCCACACAAGAATCGTATTACCGTCCGCATCTTCGCGCTGCCAAAGCTGGATAGTTTCTTCTTCCCATTCTTTTTCAGTAGCCGAACAATAATTACCGGCTTGCGGAATCGCGCTCGCTTCTCCGCTCAAATTCGCCACTACTTCGCCGAAATCATCCACTCCGCGGAGCGCGAAAAAATATTCCACTCCGTTGATGAGGTCGCGGACTTCCCATTCGTCGCGGGTAGTTCCGTTCGGCAATATCCGACTTTCCACGTAGCTTCCGCTCTCGACTCCATAGTCAAGCCGGTAATTCGTCACTCTCGAGTTTTCGCTCGGCTGCCATTCCAAGATAATTTTTCCGTCGCAGCCGGTGGCGGTGATCGTCGCCGCCGGAATCGCGCTCACGATTTTGCTTCCGCCATTTTGTTTTCCGGAATTGTCGAGCGAAATAATTCGGAAGAAATAGGTTGTGTTATTATTGAGTTGGTCGATGAACCACGCGGTGCGATTGTCTGTCGTGGTGAATTTTTGGCTGAGGTTTTCCGCGTCCGTTCCATAAAAAATTTCGTAATTTTTAATTGCCGCGTGATTCGCCGGCGGCTGCCAGCTGAGATCTACCCGTCCATTTTTCGGAGCGGTTTCGACAGTTTGGATTGTGATTCCGGTCTCGACGAGCAAGCTCGTGATTTCAGGATAGCTGCCAATATTTCCAGCTATGTCGATAAGTTCGAGGTCAAGCAAATAAGTCCCGCTTGCCGGAGCGGTGAACTCTCCAGAATAAACTCCCGATTCAGTTTCCTCGAGTTCGAGGAAATCTTCGTCCACGCGAAGCTGCGCGCTTTCGAGCTCGGGTTCGCTGTTTACGTTGATTTTCACGAGCGTGTCAGTCACTACTTTATTTCCCGGACTGAGCGCGAGTCCTTCGACTGCCGGCGGAGTTTGATCTATGTCGATTTCAATCGCTTCCGAAGTGGCGCCGACAGAATTATCCGAATTCAAAATCGCAACCGTAATTTCATGTCGACCGTCTGGCAGCTCGATCTCGATGAGGAAACGACCAGCCGCGTCCGATTCTCCTTCTGCGAATAACTGTCCGTTCGCGAAAACCGCGAGATTCGAACTCGCTTCCGCGAAACCGAGCAGGGAGACAGTTTCATTCAAGAGCTCTCCGTTCGGAGGGCTCGTGATCACAGGCGCTTCGAGCGTTTCCGCGCTGCCTAGAACTTTCACCGAAAGCTGCTGCGGGGAAGTGTCTGCGTCGCCGGAGATGTCGATTGTTTGATTGCCTGCGGTGGTGAAGGTCACCGCATTCGCGAAAGTGTGTCTGCCGCGATCAAGCTCGGTGAAAGCGTAGTTCTTCGGCAAAATTGCGAGTTCGTCGGAGCTGGCGAAAGAAATCGTGCCAGCGAAATCTTCCACGAGACTGTCCTCGCTATCCTTAATTTCGACAGTGATGTCAGTGGGGGTGTCCACCACCACTTGCTCGGGGAATTCAGTCTTGATTTGATTCGCGGCAATTGCGGTGGTTGCCTCCTCCGCTGCGATATCCGCGCGAAGCAGATTCCCGCCGATGCCCCCCGCTTTCTGCAAAAAAACAATCCGCGGTCGTTCGCTCACAGTTTGATTTTCCGCTACCGCAGTGAAGGAGCTCACTCCTTCCTCGTTCGCAAGAACGCGAAAAACAAGCTCGCCGTTTTCGTTCGTGGCGGTTTGAAGCGCTCGCATCGTGTCGGTAGCTCGCGAACTCACGAGATTCACTTTTTGACCGGCAATCGGATTGCCGGTTTCGTCGCGCAGGGTGGCGGTAATCGTTGAATAATTTTCGCCCACAAAGCCGATTTCATCGTTCGCTCGCAGCGAGGATTTGCTTGCGGAAATCTCGACTTCGGTCGCCGGAGCGGTCAAGCTCACATCTTCCCCAAAAAAAGCTTCCGCCGGCACGAGCACATATCCTGCCGGAATCTGGCTTGCCGCCGCAGAATTCGCCGCCAATACGAAGCTCACGATTCCCAGCAGCCCCGCGAAGATTCTCGTTTTCATTTTTAATTTTAAATCTGATTATTTTAGCATTTTTTTCTTTTCTCATCAATCGGGAGAGCTTGCCAAAAAATTGAATTGTTATTTAACAAATCCAGCGGAATCCGCATTTTTTGAGTAAAATTACCTCACTGCGCTTGTAGCTTCCACCTTCGCCCTCGCTTCGTTCGGGCTTCGGTGGACAAGTCCACCCCGCCTTTCATGCTTCCGTCCTTCGCTTCGCTACGGAGGACAAGACGGCGGACAAGTCAGGCTTCGGCGGACAGGCAACAGACATCTCTTCACTTTTCAAACGCGCCAGTAGCTCAGTGGATTAGAGCACCGGTCTTCGGAACCGGGTGCCGCAGGTTCGAGTCCTGCCTGGCGCACCAACCTTGGAAGTTGGAAGGTGGTAGTAAGTAATTATTCGTAGGTGGCTGTGCTCTCTAAATCCTAAATGAATAATCGGAAAAAGAAGCCTAGGGTGGCTTTATTGTAGCATGAGATAAGCCCGACTTTAAATGTTTTAAGCAACCATTTTCAATTTCGCTACTTCGCGAATCTTTTGCTGAATCTTACTTTTCCACTTTTTACCAACTACATCAAAAACTGTAAGCAAGTCATCAAAAGCGCCTTTGCCGCCAAGAAAATCCCAAAATTCTGCGCCGATCAAAAAATCATTCGGATGATCCATCAAATTTTGATCAGTGAAGCGCGAGTATGGTTCGGGGTAATAGGGATTGTAGGGAAATGCCAAAAAAACTTGCACCGGTTTTCGCCGCCGTGCTGCCCATTCGAGCAGTTTGGCTTTTGATTTGGTGAAGACATCAATGTTTGGTTTGACGGTTTTGATTTCGAAATAAAATTCTTTGCCGCCTCGAACCATGAAAAAATCAGCAATGTTGCCGTCCTTTTGGAATTTTCCATTTTGCGAATCGGCGGTCAAAACTTCAGCAATCTCTTTTTTGATGTTCGGTTTTCGCTCGCCGTTGCGTAGCTGGCGAACGATGTTTTCGATTGCGGATTTTTGATCCCGAGAAATCACACCTCCGACTCCATAATTGGTGAAGCATTCTTTACAGTTTTTGCCAGCGATGATCTTTGCCGATTCTTCATAAATGGACATTCCGAGTGTGGTTGCCATGGAATGGATAAAGGAATAAGCGGCAACTTTTTCGCTGTCTTGCATTAGTCGCGTGAGAAAAGGCATCGAAGCTGTCTCACGCGCATACCTCCTCAACTTTGCCTCGATTTTTTGATCGAGGAGAGCGGTGATTTGTTGGGCTTGGGCGGAGGTGAGCATGATGAATAGACATTATAAATTTTTCATTAAAAAAATCTCCTCACAATAAGCCCCATTGTCCCTCTCCGTCCGATTCAAAACCGGACGCTTAAAACGCTCCGCGATCCGCATCCCTGCCCGCTCCGCAATCCGCGGATAAAGATTCCATTTGTCATTCGCCACTAGAAAAACCGAATAATCCTCCGCCAAATATTTTTTACAATTATTCAACACCGCCGCCACACCCTCCACATAACTCTCCCGCGCCGCCAACCCTTGCCCCCGAAAAAGCGGACCGATTTCGCTTTCGTCATTTCGCCCGAAACCAAACAGGTCGTAAGCGTAAGCATGCTGTTCGTGATAATCAATCAAGCCAACATAAGGCGGGGAAGAGAAAATGCCTTTGATTTTTTGCGCCTTCGCCAACCGCGCCAAACTAGGTTTGTGCTTTGTCAATCCGTCAAAAATATTCACTGTGCGTGAATCTCCCGTAAAACAAAGCTGCTCGGTAGTAGTTCGCAAATTTTCAAATTGCTTGAGGCGTTGAACCGTGTCGACTGAATAACGTTTCCACCAACTCAAGATGGAAAAAAGCGGCTTGC
>JAHISY010000028.1 GCA_018817365.1 Patescibacteria group bacterium
ATCGAAAAATTTTCAAGCGGGATGAAACCGATTTTTGCCCTTCCATTACACACTTTTTCAAAAACTTCAGCAATGCTGCCACACGAATTGAAAGGAAGTTCGAGTTTCTGTTCTTGCAAAAACTTTGTTGCCGCAAGTTCGGTTTGCGTGTTTTGTCCGAAAATCGCAATGCAGTTTGCGGTTTTCAGTTTGCAGTTTGCAGAGATTAACCTCTGAGATATCTTGGGGGTTAATTCCTCTTTTCCCGAAATTTTTTCAAAAATCCTCTCGCTTTCTTTTTCCGCGAAATCTTTCCATCTCCCGAAAAACTTGCTTGCTTCTTCGAAATTTCTAAGCAGCTTCGCTCGTTTGCCGCCCGCTACTTCATTCGCGAGTTCGCCAAAAATCTTCGCGAGCGCCATCGCCGTTTTTTTGGCAGCCGGATTCGCGAGTTGGATATCGGTGTACATTTCTAAATCTTGATTCAAAATTCTCCCACTCGTGAGCAAAAAAAGTTGTGTGCTCGGCGAAGCGATTTCGAAAAGTTTCGCGGGAGAAATTTGCTGTTTCTTCAAAAGTTGCGCGAATGCGAGATTCAAAAGATGTGCGGCAGCTTGATGAATCGCTGCGAGTTCGTCGTGTTTTTGCGGAGAAATTTCGTGAATCTTCAAGCCGGAATCTTCCAAAATTTTTCGCAGCCATTGCCACCACTTTTTCCCGCGAGCCGGACACGCGAAAATATTTTTTCCGCACAGATTTTCCACCGCGCCAAACATCGGGTGTAATCCCACCACTTCCGCTTTTGATTCGAGCATCGCCGTGACGGGTCCCGATTTCAAACTCGCGAGATCGACAAAAAGTTGTCGTGAGGACAGCAGCGGAGCAAGCTCGCGGATGACTTTTTCTGTATCTTTCAAAAAAACGGAAACCATCACGACATCCGAAACTTTCACGAGATTTTTATTCGACAAAATTTTCTTTCCATCCGGCTTTCTCCCCGAAATTTTTACTTCGCAACCCGCCGTTTCAAAAGCCTTTCGAAAGATTCGACCGAGAACTCCACGTCCTCCGACAATTCCAATCACGGGATTTTTCGGCAGTTTTTGCACCTTTCCATTTTAACTGAATCGGAAATCTAAAACTTCAAATTCCGCCGAATTCGTTCCGCCGCCTCTCGCACTTCCGCCACCGTCGGGACGAGCGCAAAACGGACGAAACCTTCACCCGGATTCGCGCCGTCTTCTGTCACGTCTGAAATCCAACTGCCGGGAGTGGCGACGACTGCGATTTTCGGCGCGAGCAATTTTCGCGCAAAATCTTCGCTCGTCATCCCGTCCGGCACGCGCTGCCAAATATAAAAAGTCGCGGCGGGTTCGCATTTTTCGAGTCCGATTGATTCGAAAGCTGCTGTCAAAATGTCGCGCTTCTCGCGATATTCCGCAATCGATTTTTCGACATGCTGTTCATCTGTGAACGCTGCGATCGCGGCATCCTGCAAAAAATTTGGCGTGCCGCTGTCGATGTTCGTTTTCACCTTTTTGAGACCGTCGAGAATTTCCGCGTCACCCGCCACGAAACCAACACGGTATCCAGTCATCCGGCTTCTTTTTGAAAATGAGTGAAATTCCACCACATTTTTTCGCGTGAATTCGAGAATGCTTTTCGGTTTCGCGCCGAAATAAATTTCCGAATACGCGAGATCGCTCGCGAGAATGATTTTATTCCGCCGACAAAATTCCACTGCCGTCTCAAAAAATTCATCTGTCGCAATCGCCCCTGTCGGCGAGTTTGGATAATTCAGCCACAAAATTTTCGCTCGCTTCGCCATCTCCGCCGGAATTTTTGCGAAGTCGATTAAAAAATTATTTTCTTTAAAAAGCGGCAAAAAATAAGGCTTTCCGCCTGCGAATTCGCAGCCGCGAGCGTACGGCGGATAGCCGGGTGTCGGAATCAAAACTACATCGTTTGGATTCACGAATGCGAGCGGAAAGTGAAAAATCGCCTCCTTCGAACCGATCGAAGAAGTAATTTCAGTTTCAGAATTCAACCGTACTCCGAATCTTCGCGCGAACCACTTCGCGATAGCTTCTCGAAAATCCGCGCTGCCGATGTAGCTCGGATAGCCGCTCGCGGCGTGCCGGTCAATCGATTTTTGCGCTGCCGCGCGAATGAAATCCGGAGTCGGATCGGCAGGATCGCCGACACCGAAGTCGATCGGTTTCACTCCCGTTTTTTTTAAATCCGCGACAATTTTTTCAAGTCCCGCGAATGGATAATTCGGCAGTTCCGCAATTCGTTTTGAAAGTTGCATCAAAAAAATTTAAGCTGCTTGATTTTAGCAAATTAACTTTCGAGAGTACGGAACTACAAGAATCCTATTTAACAGGAATCCCAAAAACAATCACAACAATTCTTGCTAAAAATAATTCCTGTAGTTCAGCTTGGATCGCTCACTCGCCCCAAAAACAAAATACTCCCGGTCTCTTTTTCTTGAATCAAAAATACGAACGGATGATCCGCGCGAAAAATCGGAATCGATTCTGGCTCTGCCACCATCTCTTCATCCATCACCACCGCTGTCGCTGCCGCGGCTTCCGTGCCCTCTTCATTTACTTCGACGAAAGCTTGATGAATCACCGCGCTGATAAATAAATCTCGCTCGCCAGTCATTCCCGAAAAATCCGCTGCACCGGAAAAAGCCGTCGGCATTCCCATTTCTGCCAAATCTTTCGCCATAAAATATTTCGTTTCAAATTTGAATTTCGGGATGAAAACTTTCACTTGTTCTTTTCGCAAATCTTTTTTCCATGCCGCCAAATTTGCGAGCGTCAAATTATTTTCTAGAAGATCCAGATCGTCATTTTTCGGCAGCAAAATCAGCATCGACAATTCTTCGCCGGAATATGGTAGCTCGAGAATTTGCAGCTCTTCATTCTCCGCAAAATTAAATTTGGCTTCCTCATCCGTCTGCTGCATCATCGGAACTTCGATTGTCTCGCCGGAAGACATTCGGAAATCGTCATCTCGCGTCTCGTCTTCGTTGAATTGCTTGAGCCAGTCGCCTTTAAAATAAATCGCGTTTGTGAGCACCAATTTTGTTGAACCCGTGATCCCTCCGACAGGAATCAAATCTTTTATCTTGTCGTTCGTCTGATCTTCAACCCAGTTATTAATAGTGATCCGCGAACTTTCCGTTTCTTTCGCGAAATCCAAATTCGTCACGCCACCACCGTAATATTTTTCCACCGTCTCAAAATATTCATCCAAAAATTTGTAATTCTCTTGCGCCCACAGCGCGTTCGCAGTCGAAAGTTTGTAATTTTCGTTTTCTGCATTAATTTTCCCGAGCAGCCCTGAGTAGCCGAGTTTTCTTTCGTCTTCATTTTCCGGGAAATGAAAAACTGTCTGCATTTCCTCTGCCGTCTGTCCGCGCGCGCCTTCGAAAGTCATCGCGAGAGCTGTCGAAATGCTGTACGGCGAGAAGAAAACATTGCCCCCTTCTGCTTTGTATTCCGAATAAAGATCGAAAGCGAATTGATTGCTGGCATCGACGACTGCCGCAATCTCGCTTTCACTCGCGGAAGTTTCGGGAGAAATCGCAGGCGGTGAAACCGGCTCGCTCGGAATTTCCGGCTCGACAATCACGGGCGGCAAAAATGGTTCGCTCGGAATTTCCGGTTCGGTGAAATTACCGTACCAAAAAATCCCCGTGATCACGGCGGCGAGGAGTGTGATCATTCCGATTGTGATTTTGAGTTTCGGGGTCATTTTGAAGTTGAGTTAAAAAGTGGTTTTAAAACAAACTTTCCAGCGCGTTCGCAAAAATTACCGCAATCTCTGCGCGGTTTACCGGATTCGCGGGACGGAAGCTGCCGTCGGGGTAGCCATTCACGAAACCGAGGCAATTCGCCTCGTTCACAAATTTCGCGAACCACGCGCCAGCCGGCACGTCGGTGAATCCAGCCGGAAGGCAGACGCTTTCTTCGATTTTTTTCTCAACCAAATCTTGAAATACGACGAGAGCCATCTTCACCGCTTCCGCGCGATTCACCGGCAAATTTGATCGAAAGACTCGATTCTTCCCGCAATCTTCCGACGGGTAGCCGGAAAGCCAGCCATTCGCGAACATAAATTCCACCGCGGGCGCAAAATCATCTTCCGGTTCGACATCGCAAAAATTTGTTTCCTCTACATTTTCAGGCAAGAATCCCGCCACTTTCACCCCCAAAACCGCGAGTTCGCCGCGCGTGAGATTTTCGCTCGGTTTGTAATTTTGCGTCCCCGTGGCAGCCAGAGTTTGCGTCTCGTAAAGTTGTCGCACCGCCGGCTCGAACCACGCGTATGCTGGCACGTCTTTATAAACTTGATTCACATTTTCGAGTCGCCAAACGGGTGCGAGTTCGAAATCAAATTCTTCGTCCGCTGCTTTCACAATCACGCTTGTTCCGACATAATCAGTTTTTCGCACGCGAATTATATCTCCCGCAGCTGTCTCCAAAATTTCGAACCTACCTTCGAGATCGGTGTGAGAATTGAAATTTCCATTCAGCCAAATCTCCGTGCGAATGAGCGGCTCTCCGACTGCACTAGAAAATACGCTTCCCGAAATCGAAACCGCTGCTGCAGAAACGGCTGAAATAAAAATAAGAAATGAAGCGAGAAATGAGAGTGCGCGAAATTTCATTCTTGAAAATTCCGAACTGAAATCAAATTAAATGCTATTTTCGGCGAATTGTTTTTTTTGCTCGCGCGACTTTTTTTCTGCCTTTTTTTGCTGCTGCTGGCGCGATTTTTTGCACAGCCTTTTTTACTGTCTTCCGCGTTCCCGCAGTTTTCCGCAAAACTATTTTTTTTGTAGCAGTTACTTTTTTTCGTGCCATTTTTTCGATTCCGCCGGCTTGCTTTTCTACCTCCCTCAAAACTTCTTCTGCTTTTTTCTGTGCGAATTTCACCGCGCTGCTACCCTCCGTTTCAGCTTTCTTTTTTAGCTCTGCGAGAATTTCTTTTCCGCCTTTCACGAGTTCTCGCATCGCTTCGCTTTTTTGCGCTTCATCAATCGCGGCTTTTCCGACTCTTAAATATTCTTGGAAAAGCGCTTCGAATTTTTTTTGCGGGGTGCGGGCAGATTTCAATTTTTCGCGCAAAGTTTTTCCGCTTTCTCGCGCAAACAAAAGTCCCACCACGCTACCGATAATCGAACCGATAAGGAAAGTGGATTTTTTAGAAAAGAGTTTCATTTTTAAAGAGTTAGATTCGAACACAATTTTAGCTCATACCGCTTCGCAATGTAAATATTGCAGCTTGTATTTTCTATAAATTAATTTTATCACAGCTAATTTTTTTAGATGCCAAAGCTACTTGCCTGCCGACAGGCAGGCGCGGCATTGATAGCTTTTTTTTATCACGAATTGGTATCACATTTTATCGCTTCAAATAATTCCGCGAGTTTCTCCGGATCTTTTCTGCGTGGATCGTTTTCGGTCTCCACTCCGCTGCAAACATCCACCACATCGGGTTTCAACTGCTTCACAGCTTTCGCGGCATTTTTCGAATTTATGCCTCCCGCGAGAATAAAAAAAGGAATTTGGTCGCGGACGCGGTGAATCAATTTCCAATCGAAAGTTTGACCGGTTCCGCCGAATCGTCCTCGCTTGAAAGCATCCAAGACGATTCCATCCAAACCTAAAAACTGCTGCAAATCATTGAAAGAATTCTCATTTTTCACGCGGAAAGCTCTCCACACTGGCAGCTCGAATTGCGCACAAAATTTAAGGGATTCGCTTCCGTGAAATTGCAAAATATCGAGTTCGCAAATTTCTGCGAGCAAACGAATTTTTTCTACCGCCTCATCCACAAAAACTCCCACGAGCTTCACATGCGGAAATTTAGTTTTAATTTCGAGCGCGAGATTGGCAGCCGCATCCGGCGTGAGTCCTCGAGGAGAGTCGGGAAAAAAATTCAAACCGAGATAATGCGCTCCTTCTTTTACAGCAGCTGCCGCATCCGTGAGATTGGTGATTCCGCAAATTTTGACGAGAGGCTTCATTTTTAGTTAGAGAGTGGTAAGTTCGAGGAGTTTAGCTTCGATGTTATCCGAATTCAAAATCGATGTTCCTATGAGGACTGCATCTACTTTTCCGCTCAATTTATCCAAATCTTCGCGCGATTTAATTCCACTTTCTGCCACGATTATTTTTTCTGTCGGAATTTTCGGAAGCAGTTGAAAAATGGTTTCGAGATTGATTTCGAGCGAGTCAAGATTACGGCTATTTATCCCAATAATTTCCGCGGAGGTTTTCAAAACTTTTTCCAAATCTTCATTCGAATGAATCTCCACGAGACAATCCATACCCAATTTTTTGGCTTCAGCAAGCAATTTTTCGATTTCTTCAATTTCCAAAATACACGCGATTAGTAGTACCGCATCCGCCCCGAACTGCCTTGCTTCGAGGAGTTGATATTCATCGAAAATAAAATCTTTCCGCAAAATCGGAATTTCACTGGCGTGGTTCGCTTCACATAGATCCTCCAAACTCCCGCCGAAGAATTTAAAATCAGTAAGGATTGAAATCGCGGCGGCGCGAAGATTGTAAATTTTTACAATTTTTTCTACATCTAAATTTTTACAAATTGTTTTTTTTGAAGGACTTTTACGTTTTAGCTCGGCAATCAGTTTCGGAAGAGTTTCACCTCGTCCACCCAGGAGCGCGCCTCGAAAATCGCGAGTCGAGGGTTCTATGATTTCTCGTAAAGTTTCAGAAGGGCAGGCAGCTTTCGCGCGCGCGATTTCGGCGCGTTTATTTTCGAGAATGTCAGCAAGAATTTTGGTCAATTTATTATAAAATAATTGTAAAATTAAGCAACAGCCAAGACTTGAAAAAAATACTTACTTTTGCTAAAATGACCAGATAAATTGTAAAATAGCAAGTGTATTTTATAAAAAATAAACAAACAGCGCATCTTGTTTTACAAAAACCAAAAATCGGTTAAAAAGAGCGAAGTTCACCGCGGCGAGCGGTTTTTTTCGATAATTCTCGCTGCGCTGATCGCGATTTCGAGTTCGCCGTTGCCAGTTTGGGCTGCGGGAACCCAAAAAGTCGAGGCGAAGTTTTTGGAGGGAGATATTCTCACCGCGGAGATAAAAAAACTTTCCGAAGTAAAACCCGAGCTCGCCAAAACTCACGATGAGGAGCGGGAAGAAAAAATTCAAACAGCGAGAGATGATTCCGAAAAATGGACTGAGCGGATGGTACTTGGAAAAATGCAGCGCGGAAGCGCGGCGGAGGATGTTCTCGGTAAACGAAAAGATGCGGAAAAAGTCGTTGCCGATTTAAAAGAGGCGGGCGCACTCGCTACTTTTGCGGACGAGATTACCGGTAAGGAAAAAGAAATTAATCCGAATCTCAAAAAAAATTCTGACAACGCGGAAATTCTCGAAACTGAGGATACGCCGTACGCGGTCGAAATTTCGAAAAAATCTGCCGAACCGATTGTGCTGGCGGAAAATTCTGAGGCGGCGGGAAATATTGTTTCCGCGATGGAGAGCGACAAGCAGGTGGCGGAAGATGCCACGCCGGAAGTTCGCGAGGAGATACGGTATTTCAATTGGAACGCGAATGAGGTGGAGGGCAGTCATGAGGAAAATAAAATTTTGTACCGCGATTTGTGGCAATCGACCGATTTGCTCGTGACGGCGGGCGAGATGGGAGTGAAGGAAGACATCATTCTAAAAAACTCGCTTGCTCCCACTGAATTCAATTACATCGTCGAAACAATCGGCTTAAAGCTTCAAACAACCGATGACGGAGGATTCGTTTTTGTCGATTCGACCGGTGAAGAAAAATTCTACACTCCCGCGCCGAACATCACCGACGCGGAGGGAAAATTCGCAGAGAGCGGAGTCCGCTACGAGCTGGGCTGGAGAAAACAGTTGGCAGATTCCAGTTTGCAGTTAACAGAAAAAAAGATTGAGGTGGATCCGGTTCTCGCGGAAATTAAATTCGACGAGGGCGAGGGAGAGATCGCGAAAGTTGAGGATTCCGAAAAGGAGGGGAAGATTTCCGGCGCGGAGTGGTTTGAAAATGGAATTCGAGGAAACGCGCTACTTTTCGATGGGGAGGATGATCTCGTGGAAATTCCGCGCGATTTCGAAATCCCGCAGCAACTTACATTCTCCGCGTTCGTGAGATCAGGCGCGTACCAAAATTCCCAAATTCTCGGAATCGGGAGGCACTCGCTGTATCAAGATTCAGAAAAAGGTTGGAAGGTGATGTTTCGGGTGAACGATAAAAATTTGAGCGTGGCATGGGATACCTCCGCGCTTTACCTCGAACAGTGGTATTTCCTCACCGCTACTTTTGACGGTGAAAAGATTCGCATCTTCGTGGATGGGGAGGAAGAAAATTATCTCGCGGCAGAAGGGAATCTCACATCGAACGATGAGCCGATTCTCATCGGCGGCGGGAATGGAAACTTCGCGGGAGTGATTGACGAGGTTCAGATTTTCAACCGCGCTCTCTCGGCTGCGGAAATTAAAAATTTGTTCGATTCGTATTCAGAAACGGATGAGGAGGAAATTGAAGAAGCCTCGGAAAATATTGAAGACGAGATCGAGGTTGTGGAAATTACGGAAATTGGAGAAGACGAGATCGAGGTAATCGAAGAAGACGCGGTCGAAAAACTTCTCGAAAAACTCGGCGAGCTCGAAGAGCAAGTTGTTTTTCCAGAAGAGAGTTTGGAGAGCGGAGGAGAGTTGGCAGTTGACAGTTCGCAGTCGGCAGACGGTGAGGATTTGGAAATCGAGGAAGTTTCGGAAAATGTCGAGGAAGTCGAAGAGGTCGTTGACGAGGAGGTTGAAAGCGAGATTGAAAATGAAAATGAAGAAATTTCTGAAGCTGAGACTGAAAGCGAAGAAGTTGTTAAAGAAATTGAAACTGAAGAAGAAATTGGAGAGAGCGAGGAACTTGAAATTTTACCCGACGAGGAAAATATCGAAACGGAAACTTCAAACGAGGAGACTTCGTTTTTTGATTTGCTGAAAACTTTTTTCATGCCGACGGCAAAAGCGGAAGAAGATTTTCCGCAGATTAAAAAATTCGACGAAAACATTTCAATCGAAGAAATTATCGAAAGTAATGAGAGCGTGGAGAGTGAGCGGGAGGAAAACTTAGAACTTAAAACGGATAACGAAGAAGAGCCGGCAGAAGAGGTTGATGAAACTGAAAGCGAAGAAGAAAACGAAGAACTTAAAACGGAGAACGAAGAAGATTTGGCAGAAGACGAGGATTTGGAAAGTGGAGAAGAGTCGGCAGTTGACAGTTTGCCAGTCTTCGTCCCGCTTAGCGAGACTACGGTGGACGAGCAGTCGGCAGACGGTGAGGATTTGGAAATCGAGGAAGTTTCGGAAAATGTCGAGGAGGAGGTTGAAAGTGGGGAGATTCTAGAGGGCGAGATTCTAGAGGAAGAAATTGCCGCAGAAAGTGAGGCGGATTCTGTCGAGGAGGAAAGTGAAGTAGTCGAACAGTCCGAAGTGGAGAAGTTTTTTGCGCCGGAGAAACATGAAGAAATTGTGGAGGCTTTCGAGGAAGAGATTGAAGTGATCGAAGAATCCGAGGTGGAAAAGTTTTTTGTTCCTGAGAAGCGCGAAGAAATTGAAATCGTGATTGCGGAATCGGTGGAACTCGGCGAGATAGTGGTTCTCTCCGAACAGGAAGCTTTCGCGCAATCGAATTTAATTTTTGAGGAGGTAGTGGAATCGGACGGAACGATTTTGCGGAGATATAAATTACGGCTCGTGATTGATACGAAGGAGTTCGAAGAAATTTTGGAAGAAATTAAAGCTGAAGAGATTATTGTCGAAGAGGAGAATGCAGAACTTAAAACGGAGAATAAAGAAATTTCTGGACTCGAAATTGAAAGTGAGGAAGAGGATTTGGAAAGTGGAAAGTTGAATGTGGAAAGTGGAGGAGAGTCGGCAGTTGACAGTTCGCAGTCGGCAGACGGTGAGGATTTGGAAATCGATGAAGTTTCGGAAAATGTCGAGGAGGAAATTGAAAGCGGAGAGATTTCAATGGAAGAAATTTCCGCAGAAAGTGAGGCGGATTCTGCCGAAGAAGTCGAAGGGGTTATTGGCGAGGAGGTTGAAGTTGAAAGTGAGATTGAGAACGAGGGAATTCAGGAAGTTGAAATTTCAGACGTGGAAAGTTTGGAAATTGAAAATATAGAGGATTCAGAAGGCGAGAGTGAAGAAGTTGACGAAGAAGCGACCGAAGAGGAGGAGATTGAAAGTGAAATAATTGAGGAAGAAGATTTGGAAAGTGAAGAAGATGAGGCGGAGGCTGAAGAAATTTCCGAGGAAGACGAGAAAGTTTTGAAAACTTATGAGGACGAAATTGAGGAGATTGAAACGGAAGAAGAAATTCCGGCTGAAATCGAGGCAGAAAATTTAGGTGCGGATGTTTTACAGTTGGCAGTTGACAGTTCACAGTCGGCAGAAGAGATAATTGAATTGTCTCCGACGCTTACTCTCGCGAACGGGACAGTTCTCACGTATCCGCTCGATCTCGATCCGACTACTTTCATCCGGCTCGTGAATCGCGGCGCGCGGACTTTCGCTCCGAATTTCGAAGACGGAAATCAGCACGGCGAGAATTCGCAAACCAACAATCCGGGACGAATCAACCGCGGCGCGGAGAGTTTTTTGCCGACAGATGGACTCATTAGCCATTTTCTTTTTGACGGCAGCTTTTTGGATTCTTCCGGCAACGAAAACAACGGCATCGCCATTGGTTTTTCCGGCGCAGTTTCCGCTGTCACGAATGAAACGAGTGCTGTGATTATCGTGGCTGACGCTGATTGGACGACGGATGAATGGGTGAACGAAACATTCACTCTTGTCTCCGGTAATGGCGCGCCCGCCACGACGACAATCGTTTCAAACACCGCTGACACGCTCATCCTTTCCGATGTTTTCACTACTGCGCCAGAGGTTGCCGACTTGTTCACAGTCACGACTGATTCGCTCATCAATCCTTCCGGTCGCTTCGGTTCCGCAGCGGAATTCGACGGAACGGATGATTATATAGATGTGGGATCGACAGGGCAGACGGCTAAAGCCGTCAGTTGCTGGATTTTTGCCGACGACGATTCGGGCGGCATTGTTGATTTCGGTGGCGGTCGTTCGATTAAGATCGAAACACCCGAATCGGAAACACCCGAATCGGGTGTTTTTACAGTTGTTGCGACTGGATTCGATGCGCCGACGACTTATGTCGATGGTTCGGAGACGCAAAGTGAGATGCAGACGGGCGCGTGGCACCACATTTCTATCACCACCACGGCGGGAGTCGCGGCGAGCGCGCTCGAAATTGGACGGGTCGGAGAAAATTATTTCGATGGCAAGATCGATGACTTCGCGATTTACTCGCGGGAGTTGTCGGGGGAGGAGGTGGCGGCGATTTACAATGGCGGAAGAACTTCTGCCGCGAATTTGCAAATCACCGCAATCGATACAAATGGAGATGAATTTCTCGGAAACGCGACTGGCAATTCGCGAGATTGGCTCGCTGCCGATGGCTCGCTACGGACAGATTCTGTCGGTTCGAAAGTCCGATTCGAAACCGACCGCGCCACCGAAATTTGGGCTGGTTTCACCTGCTCGTCCGCCGGCGGTATCGTCCGCGTGACGATCGATGGCGGGACAAATTTCGAAGTCGTGAATGAGGTCGACACATTTGCCGAGACGATTCAAACCGAACAAAAAATTCTGCTCGCGACCGGACTGCGAAATGCCGAGCACACCGTCGAACTCGAATTACTTGCGAAGAAAAATCCGCGGCAGAGTGATTCAGTCGATGGCTCGAATTTTCTTTTTGATCTCGATTATTTCGAGACGCGCGCGAGTCAGTTCGAACTCTCCGGAGCGA